>JBDLHZ010000045.1:0-11580 GCA_039715135.1 Verrucomicrobiota bacterium | reverse complement strand
CTGGAACAGAGACGAGATTAAAGCAGATCGTCATAACCGCCCTTTTCGCGGAGCGCAACCACCATCTGCTTGATGTCCAGCGCTCGGTTCTTCAGGCAGACCAGCGTCACGCCGCTAACCCGATAAATCGGCTTTCATGCGTGTAATCGTTTCGATGCCAAACTCCACACCGCAATCTTTCATGAAGTGCTTCAACGCCCCGCGCAAGTCAAGAATTTGGGTGTCCTTACGCATTACTCGTTACGTATTACGAAAACACCAGCTCCCCGCCTTTCTCGGAAACTTCGACGCTTGCACCCTCGGCAATATCTCCCGCGATGATCCTGCGGGATAGCGGGGTTTCGAGATGCTGCTGGATGAACCGTTTGAGTGGTCGCGCGCCGTAGACTGGGTCGTAGCCCTCGCGGGCGATGAACTCCTCGGCCTCCTTGCCGACCTCCAGCCTGATGCCCTGTTGCGCCAGCCGTTGTTTCAAATCCTTCACGAGCAGTTCCACCACGCCGGTGATTTCGCCCAGTGTCAGCGGCTTGAACAGCACCGTCTCGTCGATCCGGTTCAGGAACTCGGGACGGAAATGGCTGCGGAGCGCGGCCATCACATCGTTGCGCGCCGCCTCGGAAATGTGCCCTTCGCCATCGATCCCCTCCAGCAGATGGGTCGAACCCATGTTGCTGGTCATGATGATGATGGTGTTCTTGAAGTTGACCGTTCGCCCGTGCGAGTCGGTCAGCCGTCCGTCCTCCAGGATTTGGAGCAGCACGTTGAACACGTCTTGGTGCGCCTTCTCGATCTCGTCGAGCAGCACCACGCAATAAGGCTTGCGCCGCACCGCCTCGGTCAGCTGTCCGCCTTCCTCGAAGCCGACATAGCCCGGAGGTGCGCCGACGAGGCGCGACACCGTATGCTTTTCCATGTATTCGCTCATATCGATCCGCACCATGTTGGTTTCGGAATCGAACAGCTCCCACGCCAGCGTGCGCGCCAACTCGGTCTTGCCGACCCCGGTCGGGCCGAGGAAGAGGAACGAGCCGATGGGTCGGTTTGGGTTCTTGATCCCGGCTCTCGCCCGCAGCACGGCGTCGGCCACGGCCTGCACCGCCTCGTCCTGGCCAATGACCCGTTCGTGCAAAACAGCGTCGAGCTTCAGCAGCTTTTCGCGCTCACCCTCCAGCAGCTTCATCAGCGGAATGCCCGCCCAGCGCGAGATCACCTCGGCAATCTCCTCCTCGGTCACCTCTTCGCGCAGCAGGGTTCCCGCTTCACGTTCCGCCATGGCGGCCTCGGCGTCGTGAAGCTGCTTTTCGATATCGGGAATGTTGCCGTGGCGTAGCTTGGCCACGCGCTCCAAATCATATTCGCGCTCCGCCTTTTCGGCCTCCTGCCGCGCCAGCTCAAGCCCTTCGCGCAACTCGCGCACCTTTTCGATGGAACCCTTTTCATTGTCCCACTGCGCCTTCATGGCATCGGCTTCCGCACGCAGGTCGGCGAGCTCTTTGCGCAATGCTTCAAGCCGCTCCTTACTGGCCTTGTCCTTTTCCTTCTTCAGCGCGGTCTCCTCGATCTCCAGCCGCATCACCTTGCGGGTGATCTCGTCCAGTTCGGCGGGTAGCGAGTCGATCTCCGTGCGGATGGTGGCGCAGGCCTCGTCCATCAAGTCGATGGCCTTGTCCGGCAGAAAGCGGTCGGAGATGTAGCGATCCGACAGCACCGCCGAAGAAACCAGTGCGGCATCCTGGATGCGCACGCCGTGGTGCACCTCGAAGCGTTCCTTCAGGCCGCGCAGGATCGAAATCGTATCCTCCACGCTTGGCACATCCACCACCACCGGCTGGAAGCGTCGCTCCAGCGCGGCATCCTTTTCAATGTGCTTGCGATGCTCGTCGAGCGTCGTGGCACCGATGCAGTGTAGCTCGCCGCGGGCGAGCATCGGCTTGAGCATGTTCCCGGCATCGGTCGATCCCTCGGTGCGTCCCGCGCCGACAATGTTGTGCAACTCGTCGATGAACAGGATGATCCGCCCCTCCGACGTCTTGATTTCGTGTAGCACCGCCTTCAGCCGCTCCTCGAATTCGCCGCGGTATTTTGCGCCCGCCATCAGTGCCGTCATGTCCAGCGCCCAGATCGACTTTTCCTTCAAGCCCTCCGGCACGTCGCCGCGCACGATGCGCTGCGCCAGCCCCTCCACGATGGCGGTCTTGCCCACGCCCGGTTCGCCGATCAGCACCGGGTTGTTCTTGGTCTTGCGCGAAAGGATGCGGATCACCGAGCGGATTTCCGCGTCGCGACCGATCACCGGATCCATCTTGCCCGAGCGCGCCGCCTCGACCAGGTCCATGCCATATTTTTCCAGCGCCTCGTATTGTCCCTCCGGATTGTCCGAAGTGACCCGCTGGTTTCCCCGCACCTTTTCAAGTGCCGCCAGCACTGCGTTGCGGTCGATCCCTTTTTCCTTGAGCAGTTTGACCTCGTCGGCAAACACCAGCAGCAGGTGTTCGACCGATACAAACTCGTCCTTCAGTTTTTTCGCCTCATCGCCCGCCTTCACCACCAGCTGGTTGAGGCGTTGGGTGATGTAGACCTTGCCCGCCTCCGTCGCGCCCTGCACGCGCGGGCGCTTTTCCAGTTCCTGCTCCACCTGCGCAACGACCACGGGAACCGATGCGCCGATGCTTTCGACCAGACGCGGCACCAGCCCGCCTTCCTGCTCCAGCAACGCAAACAGCACATGCTCGGCATCCACCTCCTGATGGCTGTACCGCAACGCCTTCACCTGCGCCTGCTGCAGCGCCTCCTGCACCTTCTGGGTTGTTTTGTTCATATCCATGGTAAAAACCTCCGGTCTTAAAATTCGAAACCCGAATCTCTAAATTCGAAACAAATCCAAAATCCCAAACTCCAATGCCTCAAACCTCCCGTTTTTGAATCTTTTGATTTGATCCATTGTAAATTGTTTCGTGCTTCGGAGTCCGAGTTTCGTGCTTTCGGCTCAATTCCATTGCACCGGTCGTGCCAACACAGGAAGCCCCTGTTTTTCTGGAGTTTCGGCAAATCGCGTAGGTCAAACTGCGACATTTCAGCCCGCTATCAGCGACAGCTTGGCACAGGTAGGGCGTGCTCAACAGTCGCTGGAACGGCATTGTCATTTCGGTTATGCTGTGCTAACTTCCACGGAAAACAAGTGAGGTCGCTATGCCCAGTACCCTTGAAATCATCCATGAAGCCGAAGCCTTGCCGGTTGAGGAGCGCACTCTGGTAGTGGATTCCCTGCTTCGAACCCTGAACCGGCCCGACCCGACCGTTGAAAACAAATGGATCGAGGTGGCCAAGCAACGTCTGGAGGAATTGCGGTCGGGCAAGGTGCAAGGGATTCCCGCCAGCGAGGTATTTGCCCGCATTCAGCAACGGTTTGCGGAATGAAAGTTATTTTTCACCCGGAAGTCGAAGACGAATTCGTTGACGCGATTTCGTACTATGAAAGTTGCGAGCCGGGATTGGGCATTGATTTTTCCCGCGAAGTCGCCGTTGCGATCCAAAACGTGGCCGATTATCCGGAAACATGGCCAACGGTTGAAGAAGAGGTTCACCGTTGTCTTGTTCATCGCTTCCCCTATGGCATCCTCTACAACCATGAATCCAAGGCAATTCATATTCTCGCCGTCATGAACCTCCACCGCGATCCGGATTATTGGAAACATCGTTTGGCATAAAAAAACCGCCCCCGATGCGGGAGCGGTTTTGGCGAGTCGCGCCGTGGCCCTTCGGCGAAGGCGGATTAGCGGGCGTAGAATTCGACCACGGACGAGATTTCGCAGACCACCGGCACTTCTTCCCGGGTGGGGAGGCGGTTCAGCTCCGCGGTCAGTTCCTTGTCGTTCGCGGTGATGTACTCGGGGGTCTTGGCGACCTGTTGCGCGAGTACGAAGCTGTCGAGTTCCTTGGATTTTTCGCGGACGGTGATCTTGTCGCCAATGCGCACGGAGTAGGAAGGAATGTTAACCTTCTTGCCGTTCACGCGGAAGTGCGCGTGGGAAACCATCTGGCGGGCTTGGTAGATCGAGCGGCAAAGACCGGCGCGCAGGACGACGACATCCAAGCGGCTTTCGAGCATCTGCAGCATCACTTCACCGGTGTTGCCCGGTTTGCGTGCGGCTTTGGCGAATACGCCGCGAAGCTGTTTTTCGCTCATGTTGTACTGGTGGCGCAGACGCTGCTTTTCGGTCAGCTGGCGGCCATAGTCGGACTGCTTGCCGCGTCGGCGGTTCGGGCCGTGCTGTCCCGGCGGATTCGGGCGGCGTTCCAGGAATTTCTCGGATTTCGGGGAAAGGGCAACGCCCAGACGGCGCGCCTTCTTGATTTTCGGTCCAGTATATTTCATTTCTATCCTTTCGTGGTTCCCGCTTACATCCTTCTGAATTAAGCCGGCTCTACCGGCCGCCCATTTGTATTGTTCGAGCCTGGGCGCTCGCCCCGCACCTTGCGGTATTTGTTTCTTTGGCGATGATCCTTCCGTCGGGATTCCGTTTTACGGGAAACAAGCGGGCATTTATATAGAATCGTTCAAACGAGTCAACCCCGTTTGCCCGGAAAGATTTACGGCGATTCCAAGCGTCGCGGGTAATTGTGAAAGCCCGTGCTTCGCTCTTCGAGCTACGCAGGGCATGTTTCGCTCTTCTCGATAGATGGCTGCGCCATGCGTAGCTCGAAGAGCGAAGCATGGTGGGCCTGGAGGGACTTGAACCCCCGACAAAGAGATTATGAGTCTCCTGCTCTGACCAACTGAGCTACAGGCCCTTTTGATTCGGAAAGAAGTGCGAATAGATACTAGAATCCCCGTCAGCAAGGCAAGGGGCATTTGAGCTTTTATGCCGCTTGTGTTCCGGAAACAATAAAGCGCCCCGAAGCTTCGAAGCGCTTTCCCAGATTCAGGAACTCCGGTCTAGTCGTCGTAGTTGTCGACACTGGTTGCCGCAGGAACGGCTGCCCTGAAAGCCTCGCCCTTGTTCTCGACCTTGCCGACCACGTTGCCGTCGCGGTCAAACAAGGTTCTCGGCCCCATTTCGCGAATGAGGGAAACACCTCTTTCCCTGATCACACGACCGGAGCGGGTCTCGATAATCTTTCCATCCTTGTCGACTACAACGAGCAGGTATGTCTCGTATTTTCCGCCGACATTGATATTGCCGCTGGTTGCACCAAGCGCGTACATCTTCGAGAGGAACTCGAACGTGTTGTCGTTTTCCTTGGTGAAGGTGAAGTCCTTCTTGACAACATCGATGATGCCAAAATAGCCGGTATGGATTTGCTGCCCGATCACATAGAGTTCGGCGGTCAATTGGTCGGCATAGGGCGACCCACCGGCCTTGCGGATCTTTACGCGGCATTGGACTTGCTCCACCTTGGCTTCGCCGGCGTCGCCCGCGCCAATGCTCTTCTTGTGCCGTTTCGTGGAAACATCGATATCAACCCGTAGCGGGAACGTGGCGTAGACGCTTGTCGCCATAACCGATGCTAGTATTGCCGCACTCAAAAAACCTTTCATCAAACCTTTCATCAACACTCCTCCATTCATTGTTGAGCATCTTATTAAAACATTGGCGGAACCTAGGCAATATAATTCTACCTTGCGATCTCTCCCGGCTCTCCCGGAACCTCTTCGGGGTTTTGCTTGGGAGGGAGCCAGACCTTGACCTTTTTCGTTTGCACTCCCCAATGCCGGGCAAACCAGTGGTTGGGGCGGTAGAGGTCGATGTGCCGGCCCTTTATTGCGCCGCCGGTATCCTCGACCCGTCCATAGCCATAGCCGGGAATATGCATGATGGTGCCGTAGGGATAGATGGAGGTGTCGGCCGCGATGGTTCCGGGGCGGGTCATTGTGCCGGAAGAAGTGATGCCGATCTGCTTGATCCGGAATGACAATGCACCGGTTTTTTGGTAGGGGATAAACAACAGCCACTTGTAGCTGCAGCAGCGGCGGCAGTGGCAGTAGGAAGTGGTTTTCATTTTGACAGTGGTTGGCTTTATTCCCGCCGGCGGGCGGATGATTTTCGGGAAATAGAACCGGCTTTCCTGAACAAGCCAGACCAGTGCAACAACCGCTAGGATCTTCGGCCATTTGCTGGGTTTCTTTCGTCTTCGAGCCATGGGCATTAGCCTATTGAACGCCGAACTGCTGGCGGAGCGACTTGAGGTCGCGTTGGGCGAGGCGCACTTCGACGCGGGCGTCCTCGTAGGTGTCGATATCGTTGTCCGATTCGATCAACTTGGCGTAGTAGGGCTCAAGCGCGTCCTTGCCGAGCGTCTCCTTGGCGATAAGCGCCGAGAGCCAGGCCGAGGCATGGCGATATTTCGGGTTGGTATCCTCCGCGGTCTGTGCGGCATATTCCCTGGCCAGCGGGTAGTTGCGCCGTGCGAGTGCCACAAGGCCGTTGTAGTTCACTTCGCCAAACTCCGCCTTGAGCTCGCGATCCCTGGCCGAACCATGCACGCCGCCGACCACCGCACCGGTTGCGCCGCCAACGAATGCGCCTTCCGCCGCGCCCTGCAGCGGATCGCCTCGGAGCAATCCCCAGAAAAACCCGGAAACCGCGCCGGTAAGCGCGCCATAGCCCGCCCCTTTCTTGGTCTGTTCGCCTGCCATTGATCTCGATTTGCATCCTGTTGCCACCAAGAGGGAGGCTAAAAGGAGGATTCCCGCAATGTGCACTATTCGATTTTTCATGGTGCCGCCTTTCTTTAAAGGGGTTTCATGATAAGTGGCTTCACCCCAAAGTAAAGCGCTTCCGCCTGCTTCCAAGTCCCGGAAGTCACGGAAAAACTCACGATCGTGAGTTTTTCCGTGACTTCCGGATCCGAAAAACCGGAGCGAACCGCTTGAAGGTGGCGGGGCGAGTTGCTACATTTTGCGGGTTTTGAGGGGAATTATATCCACATCTTGTGGTTTTTAGGGGTTTTGGGCAAATGGCCGCGAAGAAGAAGCACGAATATACGGAAGACAAGATCAAGACGCTTTCGTCGCTGGAGCACATACGCCTGCGTACGGGCATGTACATCGGCCGCACGGGCACGGGTGCGCACTACGACGATGGCATCTATATCCTCGTCAAGGAGGTCATCGACAACGGCATCGATGAATTCATCATGGGGCACGGCGACCGGATCGATGTAACCATCGAGGACGACATGGTGACGATCCGCGACTATGGCCGCGGCATCCCGCTGGGCAAGGTGGTCGATTGCGTCTCCAAGATCAACACCGGCGCAAAATACAACGACGATGTATTCCAGTTCAGCGTCGGGCTCAACGGGGTAGGCACCAAGGCGGTCAACGCGCTCTCAAGCTATTTCCTCGTCCGCAGCCATCGTGACGGCAAGTTCGTGGAAGCCGAATTCGAGCTGGGCAAACTCGTTCGCGAGGAAAAGGGCAAGCATGACGATACAAACGGAACGCTCGTCTGCTTTTCACCCGACCCCGGCATCTTCAAGAAGTTCCAGTTCAATCCCGACCACCTTGCACGCCGCCTGCGTTTCTACGCCTATCTCAACGCCAAGTTGAAGATTTGGTTCAACGGCGAGCTGTTCCACAGCAAGGGCGGCCTGCTCGACCTGATTCGCGACGAAAGCCAGTACGAAAAAATCTACACGCCGTTCCACTATTCGGACAAGACGCTGGAGGTGGCCTTCACGCATACGAACCGCTTTTCGGAGGAATATTATTCCTTCGTGAACGGCCAGTACACCTCCGACGGCGGCACCCACCTTTCGGCTTTTCGTGAAGGACTCTTGCGCGGCATCAACGACTTTGCCAACAAGAAGTTTTCTGGCGACGACGTCCGCGAGGGCGTGCTCGGTGCAGTGGCCATCCGCTTGAAGGAACCGGTCTTCGAGAGCCAGACCAAGAACAAGCTCGGCAACACCGAAATCCGCTCCGACCTCGTCGCCCGGATTTCGCAGATGGTCGCGGGTGCACTACACCGCGACACCGCCGAAGCCAAGAAGCTCATCGGCAAGATCGAAGAGACGCAGAAGCTGCGCAAGGAGCTCAACACCGTCAAGAAGCTGGCGCGTGAGCGTTCCAAGTCGGTCTCAATCCGCATCCCGCAGCTCAAGGACTGCAAGAACCACTTCAACCGCGAAAAGAAAAAGCACCTCGAAACGCAGATCTTCATCACCGAAGGACAGTCCGCCGCCGGATCGATCGTCAGTTGCCGCAACGCCAGTAATCAGGCGATCTTCACGCTTAAGGGCAAGCCGCTCAATGTCTGCGACCTCAAGCGCGACGCGCTCTACAAGAACGTCGAGATCTACAACCTCATGCGAAGCCTCGACATCGAGGAAAACATCGACCGCCTGCGCTACAACAACGTCATTCTCGCCACCGACGCCGACGTCGACGGCCTGCACATCCGCAACCTAATGATCACCTTTTTCCTGCGCTTCTTCGAGTCGCTCGTGCGGGAGGGGCACTTGAAGATTCTCGAAACGCCGCTCTTCCGCGTCCGCAACAAGAAGGAGACCATCTACTGCTACTCCGATGCCGAGCGCGAAAAGGCGCTCAACAAGCTTGGGCGCGGTGCGGAGATCACCCGCTTCAAAGGGCTCGGCGAAATCTCACCGAAGGAGTTTAAGGATTTCATCAGCGATGACGGCATGCGGCTCACGCCCGTTTCAATCAAGGGCGACCACTCCGTTTCCGAGGTGGTCTCCTTCTACATGGGCAAGAACACGCCCGAGCGCCGCGACTACATCATGGAAAACCTCGTCGTCGACGCCGAGATGCTTTAGGGAATTTCAACCACGAAAGAACGCAGGGAACACCAAAGACGGTGCGGGTGGAACAGGCAGAATAATTTTGTGGTAGAACCATTTTCGGACGATCCGCCGAATACTTAAATCCGAGAACCGAGTCCTTTTCAGCAGGCAACCTCAGCTGGCAGCGGCATAGACGCGCTTCTCCAGCTTAACAGGATGGACACGGCCTGTGCGAGATCCCGTTGTGAAATCGACATGGGTACCAGAAACTCCTCCAGCAGTATTTCTCCGGGATGTGTCGGTTCTCTATATTTGGGAATTCTAACCATCGCAAGTTCAAAAAGCGGTGGACAAAGACGACAGGAGGCTCGTGGACTAGACCACCTTTACCTTGAGGGTTCCGCCACAGGCGTTGGCGTAGCGTACGAGCGTTTCGACGGAGACGTTGCCTCCTCGCTCGATGCGTGAAACAACACTTTGCGTCGTGCCCATGCGTTGCGCGACCTGTGCTTGGCTGAGGTGTGCCTTGGTGCGCGCCTTGTGGAGTTCCTTGGCAATGGCGTATTCCATGTCGAATGCTTCGGAAACCTCTTTGAAGGTCGGTTTCTTCCTGATGGCCTTTGCCTGCTTCTTGTGCGCTTTGCGCATTTTTTCCATTGTGCTATTCATGATAATCACCTCGCTTGACCATGCCCATGACCTTGAAGGCCTGCTTTAATTCCCGTTGCGGTGTTTTCTGCGTCTTCTTAACAAAGCCATGCACACCAACCACGTATTCCTTTTCCTGATAGAAATAGAGGATACGTACTTGTCCGCCCCGGCGTATCCGCATTTCGAACAATCCCTTGTCCAGCTTCTTGCCATACGGTTCGACCAAGCGGCCATCCTGCTCAAGTTGTTCGACCAGTTTGATGTATTCGGCTTGAACCGCTTCTGGCTGGGCATCAATAAATGTCCGCACCTTTTTGACCGCCATGTATGTCTTCTTCACCATTGGCAACGCACTTATCGCATATGTGCGATATCCATGCAAGCCGCTTTTCCGAGCTTCTTCTGATACGGGATCCATAGTTCACGGCACTTCCATGGTCGAATTGGCGCAACGCGATAGAAATGGTTTGAGCAGACGGCAGGGGTTGGATAGTCTGTCGTGCTTTCGGATTACCAGACTGTTGTTTGAACCGCAGATTACGCAGATAGACGCAGATTTTAAATATTGGTGTAGCGCGCGCTTCTCCGCAGAGCGGAGAGCGCGCCAACCGGCTCCATCAGAATGGAAGCCGGTTCCACACCACCACTGACTTAGAAAAAAGTTGAACGATGGCTAAAAAGAAAAAAGACAAGGAACCGGAACTGTTCGAGGAAGCGGTTGAAGAAACCGTGGAAGAGGCTCCGGCAACAGAAGAGAAAAAGGGGTTCGATCCGCTGCACGAGGAGCACGGGCCGCTGAAGCGGTTGGTGGATTTCAACTTCCTCCAGTATGCCTCGTACGTCATCTGCGACCGTGCGATCCCGGCACTCGAAGACGGCCTCAAGCCGGTGCAGCGCCGCATCCTGCATGCGCTAAAGGAGAAGGACGACGGGCGCTTCATCAAGGTAGCCAACATTGTCGGCCATACGATGCAGTACCACCCGCACGGTGATGCGTCGATCGCCGACGCACTGGTGACACTCACGAACAAGCGCTATCTCATCGAAGGCCAGGGCAACTTCGGCAACATCTACACCGGCGACCGTGCCGCCGCCTCGCGCTATATCGAGTGTCGCCTGACCAACCTTGCGCGCAACGAAATCTTCAACAAGGAGCTGACGGAGTGGATCCCCAGCTACGACGGCCGCAACAAGGAACCGGTCACCCTGCCGTGCAAATTGCCGCTGATGCTGATGCTCGGTGCGGACGGTATTGCCGTCGGCCTTTCGACGAGCATCCTGCCGCACAACTTTATCGAGCTGCTCGAAGCGCAGATTGAGATTCTGCGCGAGAAGAAGCGTACGCCCGTTGAGCTTAATCTGCTGCCGGATTTCCAGACCGGTGGCCTGATGGATGTTTCGGAATACAACAAGGGCAACGGCAAGATAAAGCTGCGCGGGAAAATCGAGACGCGCAAAAACAACCGCCTGGTCATCACCGAATTGCCACACGGCGTTACGACCGAGACCCTCACGGCCTCCATCGAAGACGCGGTGAAGAAGAAAAAGGTGCCCGTGCGCGCCATCGACGACTTTACCGCCGAAAAGGTGGAAATCGAACTGACGCTCTCCCCGGGTGCATCGCAGGACAAGGCGATCGAGGCGCTGTATGCCTTCACGAAATGCGAAACCTCCGTTTCGAGCCGCCTCATCTGCCTGCGCGAAAACCGCCCGGTCGAAATGACGGTCGACGAAGTGCTGCGCGAAAACACGCGCCAGCTGCTCGAAATCCTCAACGGCGAACTGACGCTCAAGAAAAACAAGCTGCTCGACGAATTCCACAACAAGACGCTTGTGCAGATTTTCGTCGAAAACCGGATCTACAAAAAGATCGAGCAGTGCAAGACCTACGAGGCAGTCATCAAAGCCGTCTACAAAGGTCTCGAACCGTTCAAAAAACAGCTCAAGCGCAAGATTGTCGACGAAGATATCGAAATGCTGCTCGGCGTGCGCATCAAGCGCATCTCGCTGTTCGACATCGAGAAGAACCGCAAGGATATCGACGATATTCTCACCGAGCTGGCGCAGGTCGAGAAAGACCTGAAGGCGCTCAAGGGCTATGCCATCCGCTACCTCAAGCGGCTCATCAAGGAATACAAGGCCGAATATCCGCGCCGCACCGAAGCCGCCAGCTTCAAGGAG
>JBDLHZ010000044.1:0-11776 GCA_039715135.1 Verrucomicrobiota bacterium | reverse complement strand
CGGATCTTTCGCAAGGCGGAATCCACCGCGCAGACCGCGCACACTGTTGACGAGACCGGCATTCTTCAGCGGAACAATGATTTGTTCGATGTAGTCGGTGGAAATACCTTCTTGCTCCGAGATCCTTTTCTTGGGGACAGGCAGATCACCCTGCAATCGGGAGATACAGAGTAGAATTCGAGTTGCGTAGCGTCCTTTAGTAGATAATTTCATAGGTTTGCCTCCTTATACGACCATTTCGTTATAATTCTCCTCATGTATAAATATGAGTAAGTTGCCCGTCAAGAGTAAACAATGAAAAAACGGGCGGGTTTTGTGGGATTCGTTGGTGCCGGGATCCGTGATGCGCCTTGGAGTGCGTCCGACACCGTCGGCGCTTTCCCTAAAACCGTGGGTGAAGTCTTCCGGCCGCTCCACCACTCAACGCTTTCCCCTTCGGGGTGAAGCGTTCCTACACCCGGACTCCCCCGGAAATGGTGCAGCAACGCTTCACCTACCTGTCCGCCGTAGCCCTGGCGAAGGAGGAACCAACGGGATCATTCCGGCTGTGCCAGGATGCGGAAGCTGCGTTGCGGGGTGGTTTCCGGGCCGGTGTCGAGCCAGATGTTGGTTCCTTCTTCGCGGGTCTTGCTTCCAACTGTTTGCCAGTCTGCGGTATTGGTGAGGTTGGTGTTGGCTTGGATGATGTAGGGCGTCATCAGCCCATTGGTTCCGCCCCACCACGAGAGGCTGGGCGTTCCATCCGGCAGAAGCTGGAAATCGGTGATGGCAAAAACGGGGCCGGGATTCACGGGATGGGTTCCGGCATAGTAGTCCTCCCAGGTCGGCATCCCGTTGGAATTTGGATCGAGCACCTCCGTCTCGCCCCAGGTTGCGCTGCCTGCGGGGGCTATGGCATGGGAGTCGAACCATCCGAGCGGAACCCCGGCCGGCGAGCGGGGCGTTTCGCCCCGCATCTTGGCGTCGTATTCGAGCACCAGATCCACGATCCATCGATAGTCGTTGGTTGGATGGGCGATGCCGGTTTCGTCCTGCGACATCCCGTAGGCATAGTCGAACACCCAGTAGGCGGCGAGATCCGCCCCGCAATTCATGACCTCCTGCACCAAGGCCTCTTCGTTTGCCCGTTCCGCCGCCGTTCCCGGAACAAACCCGGAATTGATGAAGTAGTGCGAAAATTCGCCGATAAACATGGCCTGGTTCTGGAGGTCGCAGAATTCCCGGTAGCGGTTCAGGATGGCGACACGCCCCAAGGCACCGGCATACGAGCCGCTAACCTGATCGAGATAGACATGGAACGAGGCCATGTCGATGGCGGAGACCGGCGCCATCCAGCCGAATGCGGTCATGGCTTCGCTGTAGGTATCGGTGTCCCAGCTGTTGTTTACCGCGTTGTTCCACGAGGTGTGTCGTGCGAACGAGTTCCCGGTGGTGATGAAGCGGTGCGCATCCAGTTTGCGCACTTCCTGGGCAAAGCCGTTGAAGGCGGATTCCGCGATGGCGAAGGTCATTTTGTTGCGAATGTCCACCTGCGTGACCTTGCCGGTCACGCCGGCCCATTCATTTTCCGGCGTAATCCAAAGATCCCAGTTGGGCAGGTCGCAATAGAGGTTGATCTCGTTGCAGAATTCCCAGCCCCAGATGGCGGGGGAATCCTTGTAGCGCCCGACCACTTCGTGGACATAGTTGCTCATGAACTGCCGGGTCTGGCTGGCGGGATCGCCCCAGGCCTCCATGTATTCATCCATCAGGTTGGGATAGGTCTCGTAGCGCCAGAAAAAGCTGGGGATCAATCCGACACCGGCCTCCTCGGCCGCGTCCACCACCAGATCCATGCGCCGGAACCATTCCGCCTTGTCGTCAAAGTAGATATTCCAGTTTACCGGCCAGTAGCCACAAGCCATGAAGCGGGCGAACGGAACTCCCTGCTCCCCGAGGAAGCGCAACCCCTCCAGCGTGCGGAAATCCGAGCCGGGGTCGGCAGGGGTCTCGATCATCGAAAGGAACAGATCGACATAGTTTACCCCAAGTCCCCGGTACGGCATCCCATCCTTGTAGAGGGCGCCGTTCCAGACTGTCAGGCCGGGGGAAATGATGCGAACGGTTGGCGAAAGCCCGTCGCTTGCGTTGGCGATGACCAAAAGTCCCACCGCCTCGATCGATGTGGCCGAAGAAAGATCCCAGCTTAAATTCGTGCAAACGCCCTGCTCGATGGGATCCGAATAGATTCCCGACTGCACAAACCCCCATCCATCGATCCATGCCACCGGCTGGACTTGAAAAGGTGTCGATGCCTCGTTCTTCAGCTCGACATTCCACACGTCGCCCGCAATGCCGCCCACGCCCGTGTAGACGGTCGTCCAGCCATAGTTGTTTGGCGGGACGCCCTCGGTCGGGTCGATGGTGAGCTGGATATCCGTTCCCGGGTCGCCGGCAATGTCGACCACGCCGTTCAGCGTGCCGCTGCCCGCCGCGCCGCCGGTCGTCGTATAAGGGTCAAGCGCAAGATTCGCCCACTGCGCGTCCGATACCGTGAAGGCCGCCATCGCGAGGGAGGCCTTGAGCAGTAGAAGGATTAGCAGCGTTTTTTTCATCATTTATTCCCAACGCGATTTTATAGCAGATTATGAACCACGAAATACACCAAACACACGAAAACATGTGCCAAAGAAACCCCGCTCCTGAATCGATGATCCGGGTGCGGGGTTGCAATGATCTGTTTTATAGCGATGAACTAGATCATGAAACGCTTGCGGACGAACAGCAGGCCGCCGCCGAGCAGGCCAACCAGGCCAAAGGTGGCCGGTTCCGGAATCATCGCAACGGTAACTTCAGGGCCATATGCCTCAGTTCCGACAATCATGACGCCAAGGGCGGTAATCGATGAATACCCCGTGGTGGTGGTGTCCCAGCTCAACGACGCCGATTGCCCTGGCAAAAGCGGAGCAGGACTCCAAACAACTGATTGAACATAGTTCCACTGATTGCCAGCTCCATCATCGAACCAACCCACCAATTGAACTGCCGTAGCACTGGTAGCATGGGTATTTTTGACTTCAACATCCCATACGTCGAGTGCTGCACCATTCATGCTTACAACGGCTTGCGAATAGCCGATAGGCGTGCCCCAGCCCCAATCATGAATGGGGTTGGCCAGCACCGTGAATTCATAGCCAGGATCGCCGGCAATATCGACTCCCGGGAGCGTCAACGCGCTACCGGTACCGTCGGGAGATTCCCAAGCCGTTGCCCATTCCGCATCCGTAAGGATGATATTTGCCGACGCGGTTCCCGCAACCAATGCGAGTGCGATAAGTATAGCTAGTCTTTTCATTTTACTTCTCCTTTGCTTACCCTGCATAGCCTTGAGGCGACGCACGGGTTGTGTTTCCTTAACTTGGGGCCGCCACCATGGCGGCCCTCTCGCAATTCATGTTCCTTTTCTAGAAACCACTCCCCGTAATCTCCAGCTTGAGGAAGAGCGTTTCATCCCAAACCACATTTGTGCCGCCTTCCCCGATTTCGAAATAAGTCGGGATGGTGTTGGTGACCACATCGAAGACCGGATCGGAGGAGTCGACCGTTTCCCCGGCACCGCCGCCGGATATCCATGTCGGATCGAGAACCAGATCGGTCTTGTACTGAAGGTCGTAGGTCAGGCCATGGTCGACGGAGCCGTTGCGGCGTTTGTAGACATATACCCAGGTGTTGGCGTCCGGGAATGTGGAGACCGGTTCGACGGTTGCCGCATCGTCAACGGTCGGATCGCCGCCGAGGGCATATTCGAGCAGGTTGACCATTCCGTCCGGTTCGAAGTCGACCATCAGGTCGGTGTCGGTCAACGTTGGGTAGTCTTCCGTCCATAGCGCATAGAGTTCCGCCGAAGTCAGCGCTCCGGGTTGCGGGCCGATGATCTGCATGTTTACGGCACCGACAGGGCCCGCAAAAACAAAGCCCACGCCATCGAGCGGATCTGTCGTAATGTCCATGCTGAAGGCAGCACTCTGGCCGGGATCAAGCGACAGGGCTCCCGCTTCATCGGGAATAAAATTGGCCCAGCCGTCGGTCCAGATGACTTGCTTGACGTTCACCGCGAACGCATTGGTGTTGAGAACCTCAACCCTCCATGGCAGTCCGGCATATTCCGTGGTGGCACCCATGCCGACATACCCGATAAGAACGCCATCGCCATCGACGGTCATCTGAAGTTCGGATCCTGGATCGTTTGCAATGTCGACTACGTCATCCACGGCACCTGCCTCGCCGCCGCCTGCCGCAAACGTTGCCCACTGGGCATCGTACAAAACGAGTTCCGTTAGAGCGTCAGGATCGGGAACCACCGAGAGGGAAACATCGGCACCGCCGGCTGCGGTTCCGGCAACCATAAGGGCCAGGGCATCAATGTATGGCGCCGAGGCCGCGACATCCCATTCCAGCGCCTGCGAAGTGCCTGGGGCAAGTTCTGCAGTCCAAATACCCGATTGCGTGTAAGTCCAATCGCCTCCTCCCGGCGTGGTCGATAGCCAACCGAACAACTGCGCACGCACCGTGCTCGTGGCGTGGGTGTTTTTTACTGTAGCCCGCCATACACCGGATGCGGTGTTGCTGGGCATGGATACGGCGATTTCCTTAAATCCAAGGAGTGAACCCCATCCCCAATCCTCGGTAGGATTGACCGTAACATCGAATTGATATCCCGGATTGCCTACGATATCGGTTCCCGGCAGCGTTACCGTGCTGCCGGCATCATTGCCGCCTCCTTCCCACGCGGTTGCCCAGTCTGCATCATACAGAACGGGAAGCATCGGGAGCGACAAACCCGGAACAACCGAAAGGGAAACATCCGTCCCGCCGGCTGCGGTTCCGGCAACCATAAGGCCAAGGGCGTCGATTGCCGTAACGGCATTGCCTCCAACAGTATGGCTTGCGAGATCCCAACTCAGTGCCTGCGACTCGCCCGGAGCAAGCTCCGCGCTCCACACAGCCGACTGCTGGTAGATCCACTGGCCACCGCCAGCCACGCCATTCGTCGTCACCCATCCGACCAACTGGGCTCGCACCGTACTGGTGGCGTGCGTATTCTTCACAACAACCTCCCATGTAGCCGCCTCGGCGCCGCTCATGGATACAACAATTTCCTGGAATCCAACAAGGGAACCCAAGCCCCAGTCCTCCGTCGGATCGATCGCAACGTTGAACTCGTATCCCGGATCACCGACGATATCGACAACGCTGTTGGTCGTGGTCGAGCCATTCGACCCGCCAAGCCAAAGGTTTGCCCAATCGGCATCCTGCAAAATGATCGGTGGATTGGGAACAACCTCAACGGAAACATCGGTTCCGCCGGCCACGGTTCCTACAACCATGAGGGCAAGGGCGTCAATATACGGTGCCGAAACCGCAACATCCCACACCAGCGTCTCTACGGCACCGGGAGCAAGTTCCGCGCTCCAAACACCCGATTGGGTATAGCCCCAGTCGCCTCCCCCCGGCGTGGTCGAGAGCCAGCCCATCAACTGGACTTTCACTGTGCTTGTGGCGTGGGTGTTCTGAACCGTCACCCTCCACAAATCGGATACGGTGTTGCTGGGCATGGATACGGCGATTTCCTGAAAACCAGCCGTGTTGGGGCCTGCACCCCAGTCTTCTGTCGGATCTATAGTGATACCCCATTCATAGCCGGGGTCGGTCGCGGTATCGACAACGCTGTTGGTCGTGGTCGAACCCGTCGCCCCTCCAAGCCAAAAGTTTGTCCAGTGCGAATCAGTCAACTCAAACGCCGCCGATGCAGAACCTGCAACCAGCGCCAAAGCAAATACAACCCATTTTTTCATTTCCATCTCTCCTGCTTTTCCCGTTTTTTAACCGGCATCTCGCGATCCGGAACATGGTTTAGTAAAGTGCTTAATCATCCTTCCCGAATAAAAGGCTCCCATATCGTAGAGCCATTTTCGATTAAGTGCTTTAGTTATATGTCAGGAGGGAAGACTCGTCAACTGATTTTTTTTTGATTTTTTCTCCTCAAACCCTCACAACCGCGAATAGACGCCAATAAACGCAAATATTTCAGAGCAACCACATTTGTCCGCCTACTCTGAAAATACGGTGGATCCGCCAGTGGAGGAAACCACGAATGAATTGTGTTTCACCACTCCCCTCGATCCGCCCAAACGCCTACCCCATTCGCGTGCAAAGAACACTGTTTTTCGGTTGCCTTGCTCTCTGTGGCTTCGCCAACGTGAGTCGCGTTCCCGAGTGAGGCCACGTTGCCGTGTCCAACTCGGCTCACGTGGCGCGCCAACGTGGTCACGCGATGGCTCTGTGTGAGAAACAATTCCACTTAGCTTCCTTGGATAGCCCTGGTGGACTCCCGCACTACCAGTTCGCTGAGGATCTTGACGCTCTTGGATTCGGGAAAGGCACCTTTCCTCGCTATTCGGTCAAGCAACAACCGGCTGGCGGCATGTCCGATCTCGAACGGTTGCTGCCGAACCGTGGTCAGCGGAGGACTCATTCCCACGGCAAAGTCGAGGTCGGCATAGCCCACCACCGAGAGGTCGTCGGGAATCCGAAGCCCCATCTCCCCGGCGACCCAATAGACATCCAGCGCGTCGTGATCGGTGGAACAAAAGATGGCGGTGGGCCGATCCTCCCGGCCCAGTATCTCGCGAGCCAGCCGTTTTGCATCCCTCTCCTTGGGATCCATACGGTATTCGGAATAAACCACATCGGAATACCGGGCAAGGGTTTCCTTGAAATAGGTGCGCCTTAAAAGCTGCCATCGGCGGGCTTCCGTCGTTGCCTCGCCAAGGTAGGCAATGTTGCGGTGCCCCAGCCCGACAAGATGCTCCGCCACCTCGCGGCTGCCATGCTCCTCGTCCGTGAAGACCGAATCGGCATTCTTGTCGGCCGGATATTCGTGGTCGATCAACACCACGGGAAGCCCGCGGTCGATCAGCTTGAAGAATTGGTCGCTGTACACCCGCGCAATTTCGGGCCACAAAATCAAACCTTCGATCCGCCGGTCCACCAGCGTGTTGATCAGATCGACCCCTTCCTTGTAATTGTATTCCCGCGCTTCGCCGTTCAACTCCGGCTCGCCCTTGGTGTACAAAGCCAAGGAGCCCCAAAGCGTGATCGGGATATATTTCTGGTCGATCAACTCCCTTTGGATTCCTGAAAGAATGGCGCTCCAGAACGAATCGTACGGAGGGGCGAGTACTCCAACCGTCTGGGTCTTTCCCGTCTGGATCCCCTTTACCAGCAGGTTTTGCCGCCAACCCATTTCCTCGGCGATCCGCTTCACCTTTGCGCGGGTCTCGTCGCTGAACCGCCCGGCATCGCGCAGAATCAGCGAAGCCGCCGCCTGAGAAACCCCCGCCTCAAGCGCAATATCCTTTAGCTTTGGAATAGCCCTGCCCATAACATCCCCTTGAAATAGTATTTAACCATCACAGGGTGCTCAATTTAGCAAAATTTAGCAAGGGCGAAGCCGCACTTCCGAAGACCTAGGTACAGCCAGCGCTGCGAGCTGGCTCCGCACGCTTGGCCGTTTTCAAACTTCACACGATAATTCTCAATCTGTTGCTTTTTTTCCTGCGCTATCGGTTTCTTTTCCCAAGGATGTAGCCAAAACTCTGTGGCGGAGCAGTGAAAACGGAGTCGGCCAAGCCGGTGATGCGCTTGCCGACGTCGCGGTCGGAAGCGGTGATGTTTTCCTCGGTCATGATCTGCACCTTGTCGGCAGCGAAGCCGACGACGGAAACCTCGATCTGTGCGTCGGAAACGTTCACCCAGAAGATTGCGTTGTCCGTCGCGGCGGCCTTGAAGTGGTCGTAGGCTCCGGTGGTACATTTGTAGACGGTGTCGCCGCTGGAGGTAAAGCGCGTGAAGGCGGCATGCGAATGGTAGACCGGGCGGATGCCCCAACCGCGATCCTTGTAGTTCCAAAGCCCGAAGGTCATACGCTTGCCGGGATAGTAGACCTCGTGGAGGCACCAGTAGGCGATGGCGTCCGCCCCGGCGTTGAGCGCGTCGATGCCAAAGCTGTGATTCTGAACCGCGTAGGGATATTCCTCGGCCAGGATGTTTTCCATCGGCGCCTTGGTGCGTTCGTTCAGGAAACCGTACTCGCCCACAATAAACTCCAGATCGCTTCCCTTGCTGCGGATGAGATCGGTGTGGTCCTTGATCAGGAGGTAGGCTTGGTCGAAGCTGACATCGTTGATATAAAAGTGCGCGGAATAGGCTCCGCACAGCTTGTGGTATTCGTCGTCCTGCACGCAGCGGTCCGTCCATGAAAGACAGCCCGTTTCGTCGGAGCCGACTACCTCGATGTCCAACCCGCGCTTCTTGAACTCCGCCGCGACGGCCTGATGGTAGGCCTTGTAAAGATTCCAGTTCCCGCCGGTGGATGCAAGGTGAAGGTTTGGCTCGTTGGTCAGCGTCCACTGCTTGATGCAGGTGAAGCCCTTCTCCTTGACCATATGTTCGACATACGAAGCAATGGAGTTGGCCAGTTGTTCCGGTCGCGGCCATTTTTCGAAATTCCACTCCACGCCGGCAATGTTCACCTTGGCGCCAAGCTTCTGGTAGAGGTCGAGCGTACGGCAATAGCTCGTCATGCCATCGTTTTCAAAGTCGAAGGTTTTCCAGTCCCTGGAAGGATTCCAGATCCCGTACCACGCAAACATGCGCACATAGCCGGGCTGCATCCACTCGATGCGCTCGCGCATCAGGGCATAGTCCTTTTCATCCAGCCCACCCTTCTCAGCATTCTCCTTGTTGTAGAGCCAGCCGTCATCCTCGAAGCCAAAACCATCGATGGAGTCGTTAACGACCTTGTCCGACACCGCGATTTCAACCTTCGCCGGAACCGGCCCGACCGGAGGGGCTACCTTGAAAAGCTCGATACGGTCGCAATAAACCTCGCCCCTGCCATTGAGTTGGAAGAGCACCTGCATCGACGTTGCCTTCTCCGGCGCGCGGCCGCGCACCTTGAGGTTGAACCATTCATCGCGGTGAAATGATTCGCGGCTGGCATCCCAGCCGATCCGCTCCCCTTCCGCATCGAAATACTGGAACACCACCGCCGCGCCGATTCCGTGCCGGACATTGGCAACCCGCAGCGTTGCCGTCGCCTCATAGAGCGCACCGGGTTCGGGCACGAACATCTGGATTACGTTATGCCAATCTGGAGAGACATCGTCGCCAATCTTCATCCACGCGGCCGTGCGGCCTGCATGCTCCCCCGCACCGAAGATTTGGTGCGGCTCCTCGACCGTCCAGCCCTTCAGCCCCTCGTCAAAATCAAAATTGACCAGCCTGACCGGCTCCGGCTCGAATGCGTTCGCACAAACCGAAACGACCACCGCCGCCAGCAACCAAAGTATTTTCTTCATCCAGCTTCCTCTCCTATCTTCAATTTTGAACAGGATTATTTTCCCTACATCCATTCCCGCAGCAAAGAAATAATCCTGCCATCCAATCATCCTGTCCTTGTAACTGTTTCTGAACCTTTATCGTCACCACCGGCGCATCCGGTGTTTCTCTAGTATTTCCCGTAGGTCTCCGCAACCTCCTGCATGATGCGGATGTTTTCATCCGAGGTGAATTGCGGCGTCTGGTCGCCGGTCGAGAGAATGAATCCGCCGCCTTCGGCGGCATCGTCGATCGCCCGCTTGCAGGCATCGGCAACCTGGTCAACGGTGCCGCGCAGCATGACCTCCGTCGTATGCAAATTGCCCTTCAGCGCAATGCGGCCGCCATACAATTTTTTGATTTCAGCCAGATTGCAGTCGCCCATCGGCGGAATTTCCAACGGCTCGATGGAAGAAAGATCCGTCTCCTCGGCGGCAATCCGCACCAGATCCTTTTCCGGACCACAGGCATGAACATGGGTCGGGATGCCTTTTTCTTTTGCCATCGCCGTAATTTTCTTCATCCATTCCAGGCTTAGATCCCGGAATATTTCCTCGGGATTGAAAAGCATCAGCCCGCTGTTGCCGATCATAAGCATATCCGGTTCCCAGGAGAGAAACTCCTCCGTCCACTGGATCATGAGCTCCCCCTGGCGTTGCATCTGCTCGCGCACCGCTTCCGGATCGTCGTAGTATCGGTAAATTTCTTTCTCCTGCGAAGAAAGACAAGGCAGATAAACCATCGGGCCGAGGACTCCGCTCTCACCCATGTATTCGCGGGCATCCTCGAAAAATTCCCGGCCGGTTTTGTTATAGTTTCTCTTTACCTCGATCCAGCTCTCCGGCACATCAGGCAGACCCAGTGTTGAAGGTTCAACCAGTGCTGCAATCGCACCGTCTATCGGATAAACATTCAGCACATCGCTCCAGCTACGACCCTCATCATTTTCCGTCAGCCACTGCGTCACAATCTGGTTGTCATCCCGCGCAACAATCACCTCTCGCGAATCGTCTCCCATCGGAATATTCAGCCCGAAAAAACCATCCACCCCGAAATGGGTCGCCGAATCAATACGCCCTTTCCAGGCCGGCGGATCATTATATAATAGCATTTTCCACGCAGGCTTGTTTTTATCTTTTTCCTGCATCAAGCGGATTGGAATCATCTCCCACATGTCCGGCGCCGCCGGCACATGATCCGGCACTTCATTCCTGATGGCTTTTAGCAGTCGTTCTCTCGATGTCATTATGAAATTTCCCCTCAATAAACCCCAATCGGCTTTGGACGGGGCGGGCACACCCGCGGGGCATCCCCTTGGTGATCTTCGAATCTTTCCGATCCTTGCGCTTCATTCCAAAATCTCCCGCCATTAAATAAAGGAAATGCTATTCACCCACCTCTGGGATGCCGCGTTTTTCCTCAAGCTGCCGCTGGATATCGAGCATCTTTTTCTTGGTCAGCGGATAGTTGACCATCACCCAGATACCCAGCCCGAAGGCAATCACCGGAACGGCGACATACATGATGCGCAGCTTGTTGATGATCTCCATGGAAAGCTCGGTAACCTCACCCTCCTTGACGCCGGCCCAAACGAGGATGGCGCCACTGAGCACCGCTACCAGGGCGAGCGTGGCCTTGTAGACAAATCCGCCGACGGCGGAATACATGCCCTCGCGGCGCTTGCCGGTCTTGAGTTCATCATAGTCGCAGACGTCGGCGCAGATGGAGCCGCCGATCACCCAGCAACCGCAGAGTCCGACCTGCGAAATGATCAGCGGCACCGCCATCAACCAAGGGTTGGCTGGCGTGAAGCAAAACCAGCTCGATGCATAGCCGATCGCCGCAACCGTGAGACTAATGAAAATGATCACCTTTTTATCAACGCGGGGGGCGAGCTTGGTGACCACAAACAGGGCAACGAGCGAACAAAGGGCGCTGGCGGTTCCCACCCACCCGCCAATATGCGAAGCCAGTTCCTTGTCGCCGCCGTTAATGTAGAAAATGTTGATGTAGTTGAGCAGCGGATTCACAAAGAAGAGGCCGAGGAAAACCATGAAGGTGTAGACCAGTATCCGCAGATACGGGATATCGGAAAAAGTATATTTGAGCGCCGGGAGAATCCTGATCTTTTCCTGCTTCTGATCCGCAAACCGCTCCTTCGTGAAGAAGGCTGCAGGCAGGGCAAACAACAGCGTGACCAGCGCCACGCCAAGACCGACATAGCGCACGCCGTTTACCGCCGTTGCCAACGTCTCGTGCGCAAAGCAGTCGGAGAGCGTCATCTTGTAGAGCCACGGCAGCACAAAGCCGCCCGTGAACGACGGGAAAAGTCGAAAAACCTGCAGCTTGGTACGCA
>JBDLHZ010000043.1:0-11813 GCA_039715135.1 Verrucomicrobiota bacterium | reverse complement strand
CAAGAGCCAAGGCAGGCGGGACGCCTGCGATACATCACTTGCCACTCGCCACTTGACCCTCGACACTTTTTTTAGGCATAGCCTAATTCCTTTTCGGTTTCGCCGATGGCTTCATCGATCATGTCGAGACCCTTCATCAGGACCTCGTCCTCCATGACGACCGGTGGACTCATGCGCAGGATGTGGCCGGCGGGAATCCAGGCCAGACCTTTCCGGAAGGCTTTTTGGTAGACCAGCTTGCCGGCCTCGTCGAGCGGCTCCTTGGTCGCCTTGTCCTTGACCAGCTCGATGCCCATCAGGCAACCCTTGGCACGCACATCGCCGACGATCGGGTGCTCTTCCTTCATCTGCTCCATGCGCTTCATTGCGATTTCGCCGAGGTGGGTGGAGCGCTCGAGGAGGTTTTCCTCTTCAATCACTTCAATGCTTGCCAGAGCGGCGGCGCATGCCATCGGGTTTCCGCCGTAGCTGCTGGATGCAGAGATCTGTTCGAAGGATTCCTTGTAGGGTTCACGAACCGCGACGCAGGTGACCGGGAATCCGTTGCCGAAGCCTTTGCCCATCGTCACAACATCCGGAACCACATCCCAGTGCTCCATGCAGAGCCATTTGCCGGTGCGCGCGGTGCTGGTGAGCACCTCGTCGGCCATCAGCAGGATGCCGTGCTTGTCGCAAAGCTTGCGCAGTTTCGGGAAATAGTCGTCCGGCGGCATGACCGATCCGCCCCAGCCCTGGATCGGTTCAAGAACGAATCCGGCCACTTGGCCGCAGGTGCCCTTGTCGAGGTATTCCTCGTAGAACTCAATGTACTTGTCCGTGTCGATCGCACCGTCTTCCTTCGTCCACATTGGGCGGTAGACATCCGGGCGCGGCACCATGTGGAAGCCGGGGGCACGGGTTGGGCCGTATGCCGTGGAGCGGATGTGCCCCAGCGAAACGCCGCCGTAGGTTTTGCCGTGGTAGTCGTAGAAGGCGGAGATCATTTCATGCTTTCCGGAGGCGGCGCGCAGCACGCGCTGTCCGGCTTCCACGGCGGTTGTGCCGGAGTCGTAGAACTGGAACCCGTTCAGGTCGCCCGGCAGGATTTCCGCCAGCTTTTCGACCAGTTTTGTTTTGATCGGGGTCGTAAAGTCGTGGGCATTCATCAGCTGCCCAGCCATTTTCTGCACGGCTTCGGTGATTTTCGGGTGGCAGTGGCCCAGCGTGGTCACATAGATGCCGGAGGAAAAGTCGATGTACTCATTGCCATCCACATCCTTCATCGTGCAACCGTGGGCCGACTCGAATGTAACCGGGAACAGCTTCACCTGCCCGCTCAGTCCCTTGAAGTATTTTGTGCAGCGGTCGTGATACTCCTTGGATTTCGGTCCCGGAGCCTCCGTTACCATGTTCGGTACTTTGTTCAGATCCACATGCGCCCAGTTGTCCGGGTTCGTTTTTACTGTTGTCACCATTGCCGTATCCTCATTTCCAGTTTTGCCCCGAATTCAGGGAATGTATGTATGTGTTATAGAATGTTCTAATGTAACATTATGGAGCCGTCAACCGGAAAGGGGATATTTTGTCGGCAGGGGACTCGATTAAAGGAATAACAATGCTTGTTGAGAGCCGGATGGTCGATCAGGCACGCACATGGGGACTGTCGGGTGAAGAAGCCTTTTCCGCCAGATGGCTCCATGGATTCTATTCAGGCGGTAAGAATGCGTACGCCGTTGCGGCGAAGGGCGGCCAGCAGGGGCTTGTCTGCGGAGCGGCTTGTAATCAGGCCGCTCCATTTGGCGATGTTTCCGTA
The DNA here is from genome assembly GCA_039715135.1 of Verrucomicrobiota bacterium. GTDB lineage: Bacteria > Verrucomicrobiota > Kiritimatiellia > Kiritimatiellales > Pontiellaceae > Pontiella. Next base: position 10,021 of record JBDLHZ010000043.1, on the reverse strand, counting down.
GCGCGAAAGGGCGGTGCGCCCCAGTTTGTCCTGGTCTGCGACCACATATACTTCATTGGCGGAAGCTGTCATCTTGGTCAGCATGCGCCCGACGGAAAGGGAGGCGTTGTAGGCATGGCCTTTGCGGTCTATTCCGTCGGCTCCCAGAAAGGCGATGTCCGCCCGCAGCTGCTCCAGGTTTGATTCGGTCAGGGCACCTTCGAGATCCGGGGCACCGCTCCGAAGGTAGCCTCCAAGCAAAAGGACACGGGTATCCTGATGGTATTGCAGTTCCGAGGCGATGGGAAGCGATGACGTGATAATGGTTAGCCCCTTTTTGCTGCGAAGCGCCCGGGCGATTGCAAGCGTGGTGGTTCCGGAATCCAGCATGACGGATTGGCCGTCCCGAACCAGTTCCGCCACCCGCCGGGCAATCGCTTCCTTTTCGGTCTGGTTTTGCTTTTTGCGCTTGAGAAAGCCGAACTCAAAAGAGACTTGTCCGGCAAGGGTGGCGCCGCCGTGCGTGCGGATGACCCGGCCTTGCAGGGCGAGCTGGTCGAGATCGCGCCGGATGGTCATTTCGCTGACCTTGAATTGCCGGGCAAAATCCTGAATGGAGCCTTCGCCGGTCTCGCTGATCAGGTCGACGATTTTTTCCTGTCGGGTTGTCTGGTTCATGGGCAAAATATATGCCTAAATTGCTTGTCATGCAACAATGTTTGATTCAAACGTATATGAACAAATTGACACGCTCAAAAGATGATGGAAAAAACCATAATTAGACACGCCTCCGTCGTGCTGGCGGAGCAGGTGCTGGCGGATCATCAGGTTCGGCTTTGCGATGGCAAAATTGTTTCCGTGGTGCCGGACACGTCTGTAACCCCGATCAATGAAACGCACGTTGTTGATGCGCAGGGAAGCTATCTGGTTCCAGGATTCATCGACCTCCACACGCACGGGGTTCACGAATACCTGATCGATAACGGTTCCGAAGATCTGGCCCGGATGTGCGAAATCCTGCCGCAATATGGTGTGACCGGATTCCTTCCAACCGTCTGCCCGCGCCCGAAGGGGGCGGACTCCGAATTTCTGGCCACCCTGTCCACGGTTGAATCGAAGGGTGCAACGATGCTCGGTTTCCATCTCGAAGGGCCGTTCCTGACCATTACCGGTGCGCTTCCGGAAGAGGCGCTGGGGGCGAACGATCTGGAGCGGGTCAAGGCCCTGGTTGCCGCGGCCGCTCCGTATCCGGCCGTGTTCAGCATTTCTCCCGACTTTGAGGGAATCGGCGATTTGCTCCCTCTCATGACGGCCAACGAAACCCCGGTTTTCATCACGCATACAAAAGCGGACGTGAAACAGACGCAGGCCGCCATTGATGGCGGGGCGCGGCACGCCACCCATTTCTACGATGTGTTCTATGCGCCGGATGAAATGGATGGCGGCGTGCGACCCTGCGGCGCGGTGGAGGCGATCCTAGCCGATGGACGCGTGAGCGTGGACTTTATTCTCGATGGCGAACACGTCGATCCCGTGGCCATTGAAATGGCCCTGCAATGCAAAGGGGCGGGGGGCGTATGCCTGATTACTGATAGCAACATTGGCGCGGGTCTCCCACCCGCCCGTTATGGGTTCGGGAAAGATGAAGTGGAAATCAAATATCCCGGCGGCCCGGCGCGCATGACGGAAAACTCGCGCTTCCCGTGCGGGTTGGCCGGCAGCGGGTTAACGATGGATCGTGTCGTGCGCAATGCGGTCGAAATGCTGGGGGTCGATCTCCCACAGGCCATTCGCATGGTCAGTGGGAATCCGGCGAAGGTGCTCGGTCTTCAGGATCAAAAAGGGAAAATCGCGGAAGGCTACGATGCCGATCTGGTACTGCTGAACAGGGATTTGGAAGTGGAGCAAACATGGGTGGGGGGAAAGAGTGTGTGGGAGGGTCGAGGGTCGGGTGTCGAGGGGAAAAAGACATGAGCCAGCACTCGTTGGAGGAATTTGGAGCGTATCGCAAGAGCATGGAGCTGTTTGACTTGGTTGCGGCTGATATGACGAAGTTGAAGGGGATCCGTTGTGCTATCGCTTGGTTGGCCAGCAGATGGGTAGTGCGGATTCCATTTGCGCAAATATTGAAGAAGGGTATGGGCGTGTAGGTCGCGCTGAATACAGGAGATTCCTTGATTATCTGCCCGCGAAACAAGGGGCAGGTATATCCGGATGAAGCATTGGTTCCCAAAGGATGTGATCGAAGACCGCACAAGCCATTTGGATGAGATTATAGGTATTTTGACTGCAACGATTAGAACACTACAACAAAACCAAAAGGAGAAGGGTAGTTGAGGAGCCCCCCGACCCTCGACACTCAACAAAGGAGTTAACGATGTCTAATTTTACGTTTGAACCGGCGGAGTTTGTTCCGTTCAAGGATAAGGAAGTGATTGAACGCTGTCGTGCGATTACGCGCGGGGAAATCACGAAACACCCAAACCCGGATTTCAATATTCAGGTCATCAAGGATGAGGATCTTGCGTTCATCTGGTTCGGGGACATGATTTCCAGACTGATGCTGGCGAGCCAGTCCGGCGAAAAGTTTGTCATGATTGTTCCAAACCCATGGCCGGGGTATCGGCATGTTGCAAGGATTATCAATGAGTGCCGGATCGACTGTAGAAACTTCTGGGGCTTTGCCATGGACGAGTATGCCGACCAGGACGGCAACGTTGCGCCGGAAAGCTGGGAGCTGGGATTCGGCCACGCGATGCTGAAGTTCTTCTATTACGAGATCGACGAAGATCTTCGCCCGCCGCGCGAGCAGTTTGTCTTGTTCAGCGATTTGAAGGAGATGGGCGACTACAGCAAAAAGCTGGCCGACCTAGGCGGCGCGGACATCTGCTACAGCGGTCCCGGCTGGACCGGACATCTGGCCTTCATCGAGCCGGATGCCCCCGAACTGCAGGCGCCGCTGGACGAGTGGAAAACCTTTGGGGCGAAAATCGTGACCCTCAGCCCGTTCACGGTCGCGCAGAATTCCATGCACGGCTGTTTTGGATTCAGCGGCGACTTGACCGCCGTTCCGCCGAAGGCCGCCACACTGGGGCCGGCGGATGTGATAGGGGCGAAGCACCGCCTCGATTTCCACAGCCTCACGGTTGGTGGCAGCCTCAACTCGTGGCAGAGAATGATGACAAGATTGCTGCTTCACGGCCCGGTTACGCCGTTGCTGCCCGCCTCGATTTTGCAAACACTCAAGACGGATGTCTATGTAACCGAAAAGTCGGCGATGAACATCGAAACAAACTGGGATATTGGATACTAATCCGATGATAGCTCAAACAGGCAATAATGAAGATAGTTGTCGCCACAGATTCCTTTAAAGGCAGCCTGAGCGCGGAAAAGGCGTGCTCGATCATTGCCGCTGCGATTGCGGAGCATCTTCCCGCCGTCAGGGTTGTCGAGAAGCCGATGGCGGACGGTGGCGAGGGAACCGCAAAGGCGATGATCGCCGCTCGCAACGGCGAGTGGATTCCCCGAACGGCCATGGGTCCGCTGCCGGAAATGGAGGTTGAAGCCGGGTTTGCGTGGTTCGGGGATACCCGTACCGCATTGGTCGAAATGGCCTGTGCCAGCGGCATCGAGCTTTTGGAAAGGGAACAGCTCAACCCGCTGAAAACCACGACCTATGGGACGGGGCAGTTGATAGAATGCGCCCTCGGAATGCAACCCGATGAAATCCTGCTGGCGGTTGGTGGCAGTGCGACGGTCGATGCGGGTATTGGCGCCGCCATGGCGCTGGGCTGGAAATTTGCCGACGGGCAAGGCAACGCCATCGGTCTTGGCGGTGGTGAAATCGAGAGGATCGAGAAGATTATTCCGCCTCCGGACAAGATCGATTGCAAGGTGAAGGTTCTCAGCGACGTCGATAATCCACTATGCGGGCAGAATGGCGCCACCAAGGTTTTTGGCCCGCAAAAGGGTGCCGACCCCGACATGGTTGAAAGGCTGGATTCGGCAATAGGGAAGCTTTCGGGGCGGATCCAAGCCGATCTGGGCATTGAGGTTCGCGACCTTCCCGGAGCCGGGGCCGCCGGCGGGCTGGCCGCTGGCGCGGTCGCGTTTATGAATGCCGAGATTGTTTCGGGAATCGATACGATCATCAAGGAGTGCAATCTGGAAGCGGAGTTGCATGATGCCGACTGGATCATGACGGGCGAAGGAAAATTCGACGACCAGTCACTCAATGGCAAGGTCATATCCGGCGTTGTTCAGATGGCGAAGCAGACGAATACGAAAGTTGTTGTAATTGCCGGAGAAGTTCAGCTCGGTAGCGAACAGTATAGCGAATTCGGAATAACGGCCGCTTTCAGTTTAAAGAAAGAAGACATGGCGACTGAATACGCAATGCGGAACAGCGAAAAGCTACTGAAGCAAAGCGTCCGTGAATTTATGGAAACAGTGCAGTAAGCCGGAATTAGGGATACCTCGTGACTGAAGCGGCCGCCCTTGAGGGCGGCTACGAAGCATCCAACGCCCTTTTCAGCCATGAAGCCGGCGATCTTTTCGTGAAGAAAACGCTGGAGCTTCTGAAAGGGAGATAGCCTCCAAAGCGGCTTCGATGGCAGAAAGAGGAATGACAAAAGGATGGACAACAAAATCATTTCTAATCCGGGATATTGTCCAAGCAATTATTTTGTTGTCCATCATTTTGGATAAATGGGTGTTTTGTGAGGTTTACGTTTTTTCGCGGCAAGAATATTCGCGTCCTTTGGCGTTTATTCGCGGTTGATTGTTAAGGAAAGTTTTGTTTTGGAGAATGGTGTTTTAACTGGTGTTGTCTTTGGATTGTTGATGGCGGTGTTCCAGTCGCTTTCATATCTGTGTTGCCGTGCCTTCATGAAAAAGCATGATGGTGATTTCCTGAAACTGCTCTGCCTATCGCATATTATCATGGGGGTTGTCTCCCTGCCAGTTATAGTGTTTATGCGGCCAGTCGAGATGCCTGCCGTTTCGGGCTATATCGTGAGCCTGCTCGCTTGCGTCGGGTTTTATTTGATCGGCCAGACCTTTTTCTTCGCGGCGATCGCGCATTCGGAGCCTTCGCGGGTTTCGCCTATTCTAGGGCTAAAGGTTCTGATGCTTGCGGTGATCAATGCGGCGTTTTTGGGCGCGACTTTCAGTGCGGCCAAATGGATCGCGGTGGGATTGAGCACGGCGGCGATCTTTTTGCTTTCCAGCACAGGCGGCAAGATGGACCGCCGAGCCCTGGTTTTTGCCGTGCTTGCCTGCACGGGCTATTGTTTTTCGGATTTGAACATCAAGATCCTGGTGGACAAGTTTAGCTTTATGGGTGTTTTTGGCCGGGCCATCCTGACGGGCAGCATGTGCTACGCCCTGTGCGGGTTGGCCGGGGCGGTTGCTCTGGTGTTCTGTCGGGGACGGACGGATAGGGATACCTGGTTGTATGCACTGCCTTTTTCGGTGCTATGGTTTATTTCCATGATCTTTTTGTTTTCCTGCTTCAGCTTGGTCGGAGTGGTGTTTGGAAATATACTGCAATCGACAAGAGGTTTGATTTCCGTTGTGCTGGGCTTTGCGATAGCCCATATCGGGTTTGAGGACTGGGAAGCAAAAGTTACAAAAAAGGTTTTCCTGCAACGCCTTTTGGCGGCATTGCTGATGACCGGGGCGGTCGGGCTGTTTTTGATATAGGAAATATCGGAAGTTTTATGGCAAGCAAGAGAGGATCGTTCACCGAAACGGCGGCGATTAATATTGAAACAAACTGGGATATTGGATACTAGCAGGTGGCAGGGGTCAGGAGTCAGGTAACAGGAGGATAAAGGATGAGTACGTTAAGAGCCGGAGCCGCACAAATAGAAATCACACCGAAGGATTCCCAGTTTCTGCTGGGCTATCCGCACGTCGAGCGATACAGCACGGGGGTTCATGATCCGTTGTGGGCGTCGGCTCTCTACCTTTCGGACGGGAAGGAGCGGACGTTGTTTGTCGCCAACGACATTATATTTATCGCGAAGAAAAACGTGTTGCAGGCGCGAAAGCGGATTGAGGAGCAAACCGGTGTTTCGGCGGCGAACATCATGATTACTTCGTCGCACACCCATTCCGGTCCGCATACGGTCGGGTATGTTTCCTTCGAGGCGGATCCCGCCGTACCCGACCCCGATCCGGAATATGTCCGGTTTCTGGAGGACTGCATTGTCGAGGCGGCAGTCAAGGCGGTTGAAAATGCGCAGCCGGCCAAGGCGGGGCTTGCGATTGCAGATGATACCGGAGTGGGAACCAACCGGCGCGATCCTTCCGGTCCCGCCGACCACAACGTGCCGGTGCTGATGGTTAAGAATGCGGAAACGGATGCCAATATTGCCTGCATGCTGGTTTGCTCCATGCACCCGACCGTCATTCACGAAGATATTTCCCTGGTCACCGGGGATTTCCCCTCCCTGGCGCGGCAATACCTCCAGCGCAATGTGGTCGGGGAGGAGTGCCCGGTTGTCTACCACATGGGGCCTTCCGGCAACCAAAGCCCCCGCCATGTCACCAAAGCCAACACCTTCGAGGAGGTGGAGCGGATCGGGCAAATCCTCGGTCGAGCCGTCGAAAAAGCGTTGCCGGGAATCAGCTATTCATCAGAGCTGGTGGTTTCTGTGAAAAACACGGAGCTGGCCGATCTGCCGCGCAAAACCTTTCCGGATGTTGCGGAGGCGCAAGCCAAGCTGGAGAAGGCTGTCGAGCGGCTTGAGACGCTTCGAATCACTGGTGAATCCAAACAGGAAACCCGCACCGCCGAATGCGACTGGTTCGGTGCCGAGGAAACGCTGACGATGGCGAAGATGGCGACGACAGGCCGTTTGGACGAAGCATATGAGTCGGTTCTTCCGGCGGAAATCCAAATCATCAAGGTCGGCGACTGGAGCTTTGCCGGTTGGCAGGGCGAGGTTTTCATTGAATTTGCCTTGGCCGTAAAGGAACAGGCGGAAAACAGTTTTGTCATCTCGCTGGCCAACGGCGAGATGCAGGGATACCTCGTGACTGAAGAGGCCGCCCTTGAGGGCGGCTACGAAGCCTCAAACTCGCTTTTTAGCTTTGAAGCGGGTGGGGTCTTTGTTGAAAAAACGCTGGAGCTGATGAAATAGCAATTTTCTTTGGTAGCGTTGGAATATGTATCTTTGTATCGATTTAGGGTCAACTAGCTTTAAAACCGCGGTGTATGATGCTGATCTCAACCTGATGGGGAGCGGCGGCGCGTATCTGGATTATGCGCATCTCGGTGAGCGCGTGGAGCTGACACTGGAAATGGTGTCTGGCGCGGTGAAGTCGGCTGTTCAGGAAGCAGTAGAGGCGGCAGGGCTTCAATCTGCTGATATTATTTCCGTCGCAGTGACCTCTCAGGCGCAGACGTTTGCTCTGCGGATGGGCGGGGCGTTTGTTGCACCGATGATCAGCTGGCAGGATTCCCGAGCCGCCGCCGATGCGGAGGCGATGAGGAAGGATCCGTTTTTTGCCTCATTTAGGGATCATGCAGGTTTGTATGTGCCGGTATCTGGATTGCAGCTCTGTCTGCTGGCGCAGGTTTATAAGGATCAACCGGAGTTCCACGGAGCCGAGGTGGTGCCGCTTCCCTCTTTTGTAATGGAAAAGCTGACCGGCCAGCTGGTGCTGGATGATAATTTAGCGGCATTGAGCGGGTTGTGGTCGCTTCCTGAAAAGAAGTGGAATGATGACTATCTGCAATGGCTGGGTCTGACCGCTGCGCAACTTCCGAACGTCGGTCCGCTTCCGGCTTCGGCTGGAACTGTTCAGGCGGGAAACTTTTTAGGATTGCCGCAGGGGTGTCCGGTCTATAGCGCAGGGAACGATCAAACCGCTGGTGCGGTTGCCGCTGAGTTGGAGCGCGAAGGCGGAATTCTGATTACGCTGGGCTCTGCCCAAGTGGTTTATCAGTGGTGCGAAACATTGCCGCTGCCGGAAGAGGGGGTCATTCGTGGATCGTATCCCGGCGGTGGGTTCTGTCGGATGTTGGTTGACACTTGCGGTGGAAATCAGATTTTGCGGACGTATAAGCAATTGGGGCTAGAGGGCTTCCCCGCCTTTTTTGAGGAGGCGAAGGCGGGGTTTGCTTCTGGAGCTTCTTTGCCAAAGGTGGATGCCGCAGTAGATCAAATCAAATGGTCCGATGAATCCGCTTCAACGGCTTTAAAATGCGCCGCAGTTGTCGATTTCCTGAGTGAACGAATGGCGAAAATGGTGCTGCGTCTTGAAGTAAACGATAAGCCGGTTTATTTGACCGACGGCGGGGGTGCTCGTCAGTCGGTTTGGCGCGACTGTATGGAACAGAAGCTGGGACGGAAACTCTCGCTCCGAATCGCCGCTCCGGATCTCGGTGCCGCGCGGATGATGCAGCGTGTGGTTGCTTCCTGAAAAGAAATGGTTTCGAGAATGTATTGCGAGGGTTGCTGCCAGGAGACCCTCAAAGAAAAATTCAGATCAGCTCTGGAGCTGATCTGAATTTTAGAACCCCAGCTTTAGCCGGGGGATCTATTTTATTCCTGCGTTTTCCTATGACCGGTACATTATAGGCACATATTCTTTACACTTTTTCTCTGCGAACACCTTCTTGAAGTTGGCAAATCTCTGGATACCACCTTCAAGCGGCACATCGACCCACTCGTCACCGATAAGAGGCTTGGCGTATTTAACGAAATCGTCGGTCACATCATACCCGTTTTCCGAGATCCATTCCTTTGGCACCTCCCGGATAGAGTTTGCAACGATAGGTAGCGCAACTTTGTCGTAGTAGGCTTCATAGAGGTCTCCGGGTTTACGCTCAATGGTGGACATCCAGCCCGTTCCGTCCTTGAGAGCCACTTCAACAGCATGCCTTGCAACGAGAAAAGCCTCCTCGAGATCGACCTTGGAGGCTTGCAATGACACCATGCGCTGCTCAAGCCCGGAAACATTGCACCAAGCCGGTCCATATTTGGAAAGCTTCTTTGAATTCAAATGGTGGCAGACAATTGTGCTATTCGTGCGCCCGTGAGGATCTTCACCGTCGGTATGCCCGAAGGCGTCGCATTCCTCACTGAAAACTCCGAAATCCTGACCTCTGTTGACAACAACAATACAACGACCGCTTTGTTTCAACTCGTCACTGACGGTGTCGGCAATTTGCTCAAGAGTAAATTTTGATTCCGGCATATAGAGATGTAGCGGCATTTCACGGTTTGGATCTCCCAGCCGGGCAGCGGCTGGAATGAAACCCGTGTCGCGGCCCATGGCCTCTAGGACGATGACGGGATTGTGCGTGCAACAACCCAGGCTTTCCTGATTGGCATTTTGGATTGTAGAAGCCCAATAACGAGCGATTGAGCCATAACCGGGGGTGTGGTCGCAGTATGTGAACTCCTGATCGCCCAAATCATTATCAACCGTTTTCGGAATTCCCACCACGGTAAGATCCAGCTCTCTCTCTTTAGCTAAATCGGACACCTTATTGGCGGTATCCATGGAGTCATTGCCGCCGATGTAGAAAAAGCAGCCAATATTGTGAGCTTTTAGAACCTCGATAATTCGCTCAAAATCTTCCTGACGATCTTCCGACAGCTTATAGCGACACGTGCCAATAGCTCCTGCGGAAGGCGTTGTGGCCAACAGATCAATCTCTTCCTGGGGTTGAGCCGATATCTCAATCAGTTCCTCTTGGAGAACACCTTCAACTCCGTGCCAGGCACCATAGATTTTTCCGAATTTAGAAGGGTAGTCGCGACAGGCTTCTATGACCCCTCGCAGAGAGTTGTTGATCACCGGTGTCGGTCCGCCCGACTGCGCAACCAATACATTTATATTCTTTTCCATACCGTTTCTCCTTTTTATATTCGTTTTTTCAAAAACATTGTTTTCTTTGAAACATTCCTGCTCCGCTTTTGATGCGCCTGCCGTTAACAGGGCACAATCTCCGTGATCCTCTGCTGTTTTCTTCATCGCAATTGTTTCTTCATGTTCGATAATGTTGTAATATAACACTCTGGAG
>JBDLHZ010000042.1:0-11924 GCA_039715135.1 Verrucomicrobiota bacterium | reverse complement strand
ACTGCTCTCTCTGCCGTGGCTTCATGGTTATATAAAACACACCCCGCCACACTCACTTGACTTTCCATCAACCAGAGAGAAACATTTATTTTCCGGTTGATATGCTTGACAATCTATTACGGGCACCTAATTCTGCCAATACCTGAAACAAGCATTCTGTTATACAAAACGACCATGAAGATTGATTGGGAAAACACGCGGACCGGCATCTGGGGAGTGGGCCATTCAAGGCGGCCAAAAGGGCTCGTACGCCAGCCGGGATGGGCGGGTGTGATGAAGTGCCACAGCTTTTGGTTCCAATGGATCGGCAGCGCGGAGCTACTCACCGAAAACGGATGGAAACGGCTCGAACCCGGTGTCTGCACCTGGTGCAAGCCGGGGCATTTCTACGACCTCAAGTCCGACCCCGAAAACCCGCCGGGGCACTATTGGGTTCGTTTCGACCTGACGGACCGGCACGGAAATATCCTTTCGGACGATACACTCCTGCCCCCCGAAATCCTCTACCCCCCCGACACCCAATGGATCGAATGGGCCTTGCGCCGAATCGTGGATCTCGAACTGCGGGATTGCAACGCCGAGGCCTACACCAACGCGCTAGGCAGCGAGCCGGTCGCGAATGTGGCAACAGGCATCCTGACCGGCATGCTGATGGATCTGGATGCCTACTACGATGGCGACTACGGCCCGGTGGAAATCATCCCCGCGCATCACAGGGCCGCCATGAACGCGGCGGCAACGCGCCTGGCCGAATCGCCGGAGAAAAACCACAACATCGCCGACCTCGCCCGCGACGCAGGCTACAGCCCCACCCATTTCCGTCGCGTTTTCAAAAAGGTCATCGGCCGCACCCCGAAAACCTATGCCCTGGCCGTGCGCATCCACCAGGCCGAAGGCCTGCTGAGCTCCACCAGCCTTGCGGTCAATGAGATCGCCGACAACCTCGGCTACGACACGGTCTACCACTTCTCGGCGCACTTCAAGCGGGCAACGGGTTTCAGCCCGACCGAATACCGCCAAAAATCCAAGGAAGCGCAACTTGGCGCCATGTAGTGCATAGGCCTGGCGCCTTGGAACCCACCTACAATCACATAACGTGCGGCGGATCGGAAGCTGGCTTTATATGGTTGTTTTATATAAAAACGTGCTCGGTTCGCATATTGCCCAATCAGCAACCTATTCATACACTGTTTGGATGATTGGAAACATTTTTGGCAGGAACAGGTCATGACAGGCGGCAACAACATCATGCGGCGTTTTTTTGTAAAGACCGGGCTGTTTGCATCGCTTTTGGTTACGGCGTTGCCTGGCATGGCCGGAACGGCACCCCTTCCCGATGCCGCCAGTGAAGACCAAAAAACCGCCTACATCTGGGAATCGGTCGGCCCCGGGGGAGGCGGACGCTTGGAATACCCGGCCATTTCGCCGCACGACGGCAACCTGCTATTTGCCTCAAGCGACATGCATACGGCCTACCGCAGCACGGACCAAGGCGCCACCTGGTCGTTCATCCCCCATGCAACGGGGCTCGAGGGCGTCTACCACTGGGTGTTCCACCCCTTCGACCCAAACATTGTTTTTGCCGATGCCCGGCAGCCCAACAACGCCGACCTGTTCACCCGCAGCGACGGCGTATTCCGCAGCGACGATGCCGGCAAGACATGGAAGCCTGCAGGCTCGCCCTTTCCCGCCAAGTTTGAATTCGACCCCCGCACAGGCATGGGGATCGGCCTGTTCAAGGATGACGTGCTGGTCACGGAGGATTCCGGAAAAACCTGGAAGCCCTCCGGCGGAAAGCTGCCCAAGGATGCCGGCAAGGCGCTCAACACGGTTTTCGGCGGAAAGCCGGGCGAGATATTCATCGCCGCCGAGCACGGGATATTCCGCCCCGGAAAGGGGGGCAAGTCATGGATTCCATGCATGGACGGGCTGCCCACCGTGGATGGGAAACCGACAGTGCATGGATTCGACGGCGGGAACAACGGAAACACCACCCTGCTCTACGCCACGGTTTCCTCCAGCAAATCCAGCGATCCGGGCATCTACATTTCCGCCAGCGGCGGCCGCAACTGGAAACCGGCGGGGGAAAAGGGTCTTTTCCGCGCCACGAACAACACCCGCTCGCCGCTCTACCGCCGCGTGGCGGTCTGCCGGGACAACCCCCGCGTGGCCTATGTATCGATGGAGGGGCTTAAATCGGGGATGACCCCAAAAGGGAAGGGAAACTCCACCGTCTACCGCACAACCAACGGCGGCGCCTCGTGGAACCCGGTCTTTTTCCAGCACCCCGATATGCGGGACTACAACATAACCGACCGGGTCTGGACGGACACGCAATGGGGCTGGCAAATCCCCATGCAGGGCTTGTGCGCAAGCGACACCAACCCAGACGAAGCCATGGCGATGGGCGGAATCTGCGCCTTCCACACCTCCGACGGCGGCGAAACATGGCGTCCTCTCCACTCACCGCCCCAACAAGAGGATGGTTCCATTCCGTCGGGCGGCATGCCCGTCATGACCTTTTGGGGCTACTATTTCGACCCGCACGATCCCGACCGCCACTACATGGCCGGAAACGACTTCAGCGGCTGGCGCAGTCTGGATCAGGGCGCAACATGGCTGCAATCGAACGAAGGAAATCCATGGCCCCAAAATGTCAACGCGCTGGAGTTCGATCCCGAAGTCCCCGGACGCATTTGGGGGGCGGCCTCGGTGCTGCACGATGTTCCCATCTGGAAGGCGCTCGCCAAGCCGTGGCTCAAGGGCAACACCGGCGGCGCGATTTTCTCGGAGGATTATGGGGCCACTTGGGAAGTGCTCGGAAAGGGGGATCTGCCGCTCTGGACCATGACCGGCATCGCTCTCGACCCAACCTCGCCGACCGATGCGCGGCGGCTGTGGCTCGCGGCATTTGGCCTAGGAGCCTACCATAGCGCCGACGGAGGAAAAAACTGGAAGCTGCGGAACGAGGGGATGGACGAAGACAACCTGAACGTCGTCCGCATCCGGCGCGACGTGCATGGCCGCTGGCATGCCATCACCTCGATGAAGAGAGGCGGCCCAACCACCTTCCTGCCCGGCAGCCTGTATGTCCGGTCGGCGGACGACGCCGAATGGCGGGCGTTGTTCAAAGCCGAAGGCGGCAAATACAAGGAATTCAACTATGCCGGGGGACCGCCCGCATACCCGACGGATTTCGATACCGATCCGGACAACCCGGACATCCTCTATGTCTCCGCCCTGCCCCCTTCGTGGAAAAAACCGGGCGGCGGAATATGGAAGACCAAGGATGGTGGCAAAACATGGAGGCAATGCTTCAGCCAATCCTGCCTGGGGGTAACGGTGGATCCATACACCCCAAACCGCGTTTTTGCCGGCACGTTCTGGGACGGACTGCATGTCAGCTACAACAAGGGGGAGACGTGGAGCCGCATCGACAACTTTCCGTTCGAGCATCCCTTCCGGGTACACTTCAACCCCCGGCAGCTGGACGGGCCGTTCCTTGCGAGCACCTTCGGCGCCATGGCCTGGCGCGGGACAACCCTGCCCTCGGCCACCGCCATCCACCGCGATTCCATCCAGCTCGACGGAAACCTCGACGACTGGAAGGGCATTGAATTCATCCATGTGACACCGAAAACCGGCGTCTTCGACACCGCCGTCCCCCCGGCAGCTTCCGCCGACGATCTCAGCTACCGGTTTGCCGTCTGCCACGACAACGAAGCGCTGTATGTCGCCGTCGAGGCAACCGATGACTTCGTGCAGGCCGACTCCACCCAGCCGGGACAAACCGGTGCCAAGGCATGGCGCGACGATGCCATCGAAATCTTCCTGGACGGCAACCACAACCGCGCCCCGAATTCGAGAGCCGAGGAGGAAATGAAACATGGCGGCGAGTTTGCGCTCGTGATCAACGGCGCGGCGACAAGCGAAGCCTCCGACCACCCGGATTCTTTCGGCAAAACATGGCAGGGTGCAACAAACTGGAAGGCCGTTCAGCAGGACGAAAAAATGCTGCGCTACGAGTTCCGCCTGGCTTGGAGCACCATGGGCGGCGAAGTCCGTCCGGGCGACATCATCGGCTTTGCCATCAGCGCAATGGACGACGATGACGGCGGCGACTGCGACCACGCCCTCTACTGGTCCGGCATTTCCCCGAACTGCTGGCGCGACGAAAGCGGCTGGGGAAGCGTCCATCTGCAACCCAGGGAAGCAATGCCATGATCCCGAATCTTTTCATCTCGGAAGATCCTGCCGTTGCGTTGCGGGGCGTCCACTTGGATCTCAAGGGCCTGCCGCCCACGCCCTCGCGGCTGTTGGAGTTGCTGGAGGTCTTTGCGGCGGCACATTACAATGCCGTACTGGTGGAATGGGAGGACATGTTTCCGTGGACGGTCGACGAGCGCTTCCGTTCCACAAGCGCCTACACGCTGGAACAGGTCGCCGCCTTTGCCGGCAAGGCAAAGGAACTTGGGTTGGAAATCATCCCGCTGGTGCAGACGCTGGGCCACATGGAAACCTTCCTCGGCATACCGGGCAATGAAACCCTTCAGGAAGTTCCCGGTCGACCGGACGGACTGAACCCCCTCGCCAAAGGAAGCTTCGAACTGGTTGATGGACTTGTCGAAGATGCACTCCGCCTGACGCCCGGTGTCCGTTTTTTCCACCTCGGCGGGGACGAGCACTGGACCTTCGGCTCCCACCCCGACACCAAGGCCTTCATTTCCGAAAAAGGGCAGGCCGAACTGCTTCTGGAATTCCTCGGCCCGCTCATGGACAAGTTGAACGCACGCGGCATCCGGCCGATCCTGTGGCACGACATGATGGAGAAGTGGGACGACCCGTCCCTGGCCCGCCTTTCAAGCAAGGCCGACCTAATGGTGTGGGGCTACGGCGACTGCAACCGGCCGGAAGGCATGCTGCCCTACTACGATCCGCAACTTGTCGAGCGATTCACCCAAAGCGGCTTGAAGCTTTGGGGCGCTTCGGCCTACAAGGGCGCCGACGGCGAAACCGCCGACCTGCCCGATTATGCCGCCCGCGAAAACAGCACACAGGCCTGGGTCAATCTGAATAAGACACACGACCTTGCCGGCATCGTCGCCACGGGTTGGAGCCGCTATTCGACGCACCGGCCGCAAAACGAACCGATCGACAGCGCCTTGGACGCCCTGCTGAATTCGGGAATCATCCTGCACGAAGGTTCACCGCCGGAAGGCGGGCGACAAGCCTGTCTTGAGGCATTGCGAAACATTCCTGCCGCAGCCGGGTTTGACGAATGGCATGCCGCCATCCGCGAGCTCGACCACGCCCGCAGGCGATCGTGGGACAATATCGTTTGCCTTCGCGAACACCTTGCCCGGATCGAAGCGAAGCCTGCCAACGCCTCTTCGCAGGTCATTCGCCAAACCCACGCGAAACTCGGCAAATGGCTCGAACACCTTGAACAGGCCGCGGAATCGGTAAAGGCGCTTTTCAGCGAACTGATTACCCGCTCCCATCTGAAAGAATACCTGTTTACGCATATCCAAGCCGTTCGGAACGAGTTCAACTCCATCGGAAGAGCAATAGAAAAGGAAAGCCATGCAGCAGATTGAACCACCGCCCCATCAATGCGCGAAGCAGGGGAAACGGAAAACAAGGATTATGGATTCGCAAACCACCATGAAAAAGTGGGAGATAATCGGGCCGGGAGGCGGCGGACGCCTGGAATATCCGGTCATTTCACCGCATGACAGCAATCTGTTGTTTTGCTCCAACGACATGCACGGCGCCTACCGCAGCGAGGACAAGGGAACAACCTGGTCCTTTATTCCCCACACGACAGGCCTCAAGGGGGTGCATCGCTGGTTTTTCCATCCCACCGACCCGGACGTGGTTTTTGCCGGAACCCATAAGCATTATTTCACCGGACGCACGGAAAAATCATGGCGCAGCGACGACCGAGGGAGACACTGGCACCCCCTTCCCGACGACTTTCCCACCGTCCTTGCATTCGATCCGTTCCAGCCCGGCATGGGACTGGGCGCCCGGGACGGCGAACTGTTCATCACGGAAGACGGCGGCCAAACGTGGCAACCGACCGAAGGGAAACTTCCTGAAGATGCCGGATCGGTCATCCGAATGATTGCCGGCTCAAAGGCCGGCGAGGCATTCATTGCAACGGAACATGGAATATTCCGGTCGGAAGACGACGGCAAAAAACTGCACCCCGCAACATCAGGGTTCGATTGCGAAGAGGAAAAGCCCGCGATCATGGATTTTTCCGGAGGAATCGGTAAAAACGGAATGGTTCTGTTTGCAACGGTTTCCACCTACGAAAAAGAGGAAGGACTCGGGGGCGGAATCCATCGCTCTAGCGATGGCGGGGAAAGCTGGCATCCCGTGGAACGGGACGGACTTTGGATGCGCAAGGAAAACGGCCGCCTGCCGCAATATCACCGACTGGCGGTCTGCCGGAACAATCCCGACGTGGTGTTTGCCGCAATGGCCGGGGTGCACGAGGAAGTCACCCTTGGCGAGGGATATCCAAGCGTCTACCGCTCAATAGATGGCGGCAAAACGTGGAAGCCGGCTTTCTTCCAGCATCCCGACATGCCGAGGTACAACATAACCAACCGGGTCTGGACGGATAGGAACTGGGGCTTTCAGGTAAAAATGCAGGGATTGTGCATCAACGAAACCAACTCCGACGAGGTGATGCTCACGGCGGCCATCGGCGCCTTCCACTCTTCTGATTGCGGAGAAACCTGGCGACCGGTCCACGCGCCGCCCATGGAAGGCGAGGCCCAGCCGTCCGGCGGAATGCCGGTCATGGGGCTTTGGGGCTACTACTTCGACCCGCACGATCCCGACCGCCACTACATGGCAGGCAACGACTTTGCCGGCTGGCGGAGCACGGACAGGGGCGCATCATGGTTTCAATCCAACAGAGGCAATCCGTGGCCAAACAATGTCAACGCATTGGCGTTTGATCCCCAAATGCCGGGACGCATCTGGGGGGCGGCATCGCGGCAGCACGACATTCCGCTGGGGCGTGAAATCGGACCGCACCGCTACAAGCACTACACCGGCGGGGTCATCTTTTCCCAAAATCATGGCAAGAACTGGGAAGTCATCGGAAATACCGGAGCGGGAAAACTTCCCAACTGCTCGATAACGGATATCTGCATCGATCCCTGCTCGCCGGAAGATTCGCGGCACCTGTGGGCGGCCCCGTTCGGGCGCGGCACTTGGTTCAGCCGTGATGGAGGATGCACCTGGGAAGAACGAAATGACGGGCTCGACGAAAAAAATGCCAACATTTTCCGGATTCGCCTGGATGCGCATGGCCGGTGGCTGGCCATGAGCACCATGGAAAAAAGAAATGGAAAAACCGGTTTCACCCCTGCGTCCGGCAACCCGCAGCAGGACGGGAAGGATGAAACCGGAAACACCGGCTTTGTATCCGGCAGCCTGTATGCCAGATCCCTGGACGACTCCCGTTGGAAGTCGCTGTTCAAGGGCAGGGATTGCGCATGGTCGGAGTTCAATCCCAATGAATACAACGGAGATGTCCCCGTTTTCCCAACAGACTTCGATGTGGATCCATCCACCCCCGAGGTGATGTATGTTTCCGCCTTCCCGCCGGTTTTCCGCGGACCGACCGGAGGGGGGATATGGAAAACCGAAGACGGTGGCAAAAGCTGGCGGCAGTGCCTCAAGGAAAGCTGCATGGCGGTCACCGTGGATCCGTTGAATCCGGATTGCATCTTCGCCTCCACGTTCTGGGACGGACTCCATGTCAGCCATGACAAAGGGGAAACATGGAGCCGTGTCGATAGCTTCCCCTTTGAACATCCCTACCGCGTCTACTTCGACCCCCGCGATCCCAATCCCATATACGTGAGCACGTTCGGCAGCATGGTCTGGCGGGGAACAAGAACCCTGATCCCCTATTCGACTAAAAAGCATTAAGGAGCAAACCATGCATTGGATCGACTGGTTGATCGTTATCATCCCCGTATTGTTTCTGCTGTACATTGCACTCTATTCGAGAAAATACGTTCGTGGCGTGGTCGACTACCTTGCCGCCGGTCGCGTTGCCGGACGCTATGTGCTCACCGTCGGGGATATGACTGCCGGACTCGGCATCATCACATTGGTGGCAATGACCGAACAATGGTACCATGTGGGTTTTGGCGTGGGTTTCTGGCAGGTGATTGCCATTCCGGTAACCGTAATCATCTCGCTGACCGGATACTGCACCTACCGCTTCCGCGAAAGCAAGGCGCTCTCGAACGGGCAATTCCTGGAAATGCGCTACAGCCGCTCCTTCCGTATATTCGCTTCGTCCCTGCGCGTTCTGGCGGAACTGCTGACCAACTGCATCGGCCCGGCCATCGCCGCCAATTTCTTCATCTACTTCCTTGGACTTCCGCACACGGTCATGCTCTTCGGCATGGCTATTCCGACTTTCACACTGCTGGTCGGCTTCGTTCTGGTTCTGGCTCTCATCGTCATTCTGCCGGCCGGCCGGATTTCCCTCCTCATCACGGACTGCATCCAAGGGCTGTTCTGCTATCCGGTTTTTGTAGTCATCGCCATCTACATCATGATGAGCTTTTCATGGAGCGAACAGATTATCCCGGTTCTGACCGACCGGGCGGCGGGCGAAAGTTTCCTGAACCCGTTCGATGTCAGCAAACTCCGGGACTTCAACCTGTTTGCGGTCATCGTCGCCATTCTGGGCAGCATCTATAATCGCTCCAGTTTTGCCGGCAACGATGCCAGCACGGCGGGGCGCACCCCCCATGAACAAAAGATGGCCTCCATTCTGGGCATATGGCGTATCGGGTTTGCTACGTTGATGTGCATGCTGATCGCCATGGCCATTCTCACCGTCATGAACCACTCCGACTTTTCGCCAAAGGCCCACGAAATCCGGCAAGACCTCTCCGCAAAGGTCGTGGCCGAGGTTGCAGAATCCGACAGTGCATTGATGGAAACGGTCAACCAAGACATGGGCGGCATCCCCGTCCTGACCCACCAAATCGGCATCGACGAACCTTTTTCCCAAGGGAAGGATCTCGACACCGTCTACATGGATGTGGCGAAGGAAAGCATGGGCGGCACCCCCGAGGGCAACCTGCGCTTCCAGAAATTCCGCTCACTCTACAACCAGATGATGATGCCCATGGGCCTGCGGAGGATGCTGCCGATGGGACTGGTGGGCATGTTCTGCCTGGTGGCCATCCTGCTGATGCTCACCACCGACGACTCGCGCATTTTCAACGCCTCGACGGCGATTATCCAGGATCTGGTCCTTCCGCTGAAGAAAAAGGAGATGACCCCGGAGCAGCACGTGCGCTATGTCAAGACCTGTTCGGTTCTGGTGGCACTCTTCTTCTTTGGCGGCTCGCTGCTGTTCGCCCAGCTCGACTACATCAACATGTACCTTGTGATCATGGTCTCCATCTGGCTCGGCGGCGCCGGGCCGGTCATGGTTTTCGGGCTCTACAGCCGCTTCGGCAACACCGTCGGCGCCTACTGCTCCATTTTCTTCGGCTCCGGCATGGCAATCTTCGGTGCGTTGATGCAGCGCGGATGGGCAAATGTCGTCTATCCGTTCCTGGAGAGGCATGGCTGGGTCGGCGGCGTCGGGCGTTTCCTCGAAGTCGTATCCGGCCCGTTCAATCCCTATGTCGCCTGGGAAATGAATCCCGTCAAATGCCCGATCAACAGCTACGAATTCTACTTCCTGTGCATGCTGTTCGGCACCACGGCCTATGTGGTCGGTTCGCTCATCGCCTACCGCAAGCCGTTCAACCTTGAACGCCTGCTGCACCGGGGCAAGTACAACACCGACGGGGTTGCGGAAATCAAGTCCAAGTGGACATGGAAATCGACATGGGGCAAGCTGATCGGCATCACGCCAGACTACACGCGCGGCGACAAGATCATCGCCTGGGCACTGGCCATCTATAGCTTCGGTTACCAGCTCGGCCTCTGTTTCTTCATGGTGGTCGTCTGGAACATCATCCATCCATGGCCGGACGCATGGTGGTCGAACTACTACTTCATCGTCTATTTCGTGGTCACGCCCATCATCGGAATCATCACCACGGTATGGTTCTTCTTCGGCGGCATCCGCGACATCCGACAGCTGTTCCGGGATCTCGCCAAGCGCGTCGACAATCCGCTCGACGATGGCCGGGTCGAAGGCCACGTCGCCCTCTCCGACGTCGCCGTGCTCGGCAAGAATGAAGATGAAAAAGGATAGTCCGCCATGAAGAATACCTTTCGATATATCCTGAGATACAGCATCGACCCAGCTTTCAATGCAAACGAAAGGATCGATGAACTGGTTCGGTTCTGTCAGGACGCCAAAATTGAAGAGGTCATGTTCCAGATCATGCCCGAGGAACTCAGCACGGGCTATCCGACAGACAAAGAACTGGAACAGTGGCTGGAGCTGGCAATAAGAACGCAAGAAGCCCTCGACGACGCCGGGATCGACATGTCCGTCCAGCCCTGGTGTACCACCTATCATAACTTCCGGGGACGGCACCTCCGTCCGGGACAGGACTTCCGACGGCTGGTCGGTGAAAACGGCACCGAACACCCCATTGCCGTCTGCCCGCTATCCGCAAACTGGCAGGAGTACCTAAGCCGCTATTTCGCACTCTTTGCGGAAGCGCTTCAGCCCAACGTCATCTGGATCGAGGACGATTTCCGCCTGCACAACCACGACATCCACCTGACCGGCTGGGGCGGTTGTTTCTGCGAAGAACATCTAAAGCTCTTCTCCAAACGGATCGGCCAAACCGTCACCCGCGAAGAGCTCATTGAAAAGCTTCTGGCCAAAGGCACCCCCCACCCGTGGCGAGACGAATGGTTCAACCTCAATTGGGAAACCATGAAAACACCGGCGGAAAAGATTGCCGCCGCCGTGAAAAAGCTCAGCCCGCACACCCGGCTCGCCCTCATGACCTCCAACCCGGACCAGCATTCCATCGAAGGCCGCAAATGGAATGAGCTGGCCGACATTCTCCGTAATGAACAATCCTTCATCATCCGTCCGCACCTTTATCCCTACACGGAAGAAGCCGCCATCCACAATCCACCAATGGTTGCCCGCCACACCATCGCAACCATCGAGCGTCCTTTGGAAATCCATCCGGAACTCGAATGCGGCCCCCGCTGCGGACTCTATTCCAAATCCAGCCGTTTCATCGGGTGGCAGTGCTTCTATTCCGCCCTCTTCGGCAGCGACGGCATCACCATCAACTGCCTCGACCTCCTTGGAAACGGCACCCTGTACTTCCCCGAACTATCGCAGCAATTGCGCGAGCAGAAACAACAGCTCAATGCCTTGAAAGCAATCGGAATTGATGATCGAAACTCGATTGGAGTCAACGTCCTGTTCCATCCCGACATCGCAAGAACCATGGATGGAAATGATTCCGCCACTCTCGGGGCATTGATCAACCCGACCGCCATCTGGCCCCAGACGCTTTCCATCCTGGGCATCTCGTGGCGGATGGCCATGGATATCGACGATATTCCCGCCGGACAGCCCGTTGCCGTGGGCGGACAAACCTTGCGTGCTTTCAGCGACGAAGCCATCAGCATGCTCCTTTCCATGCCGCTATTGCTCGATGCCCTCAGCGTGGAAATCCTGCTGGAACGCGGCTTTGGATCGCTGATCGGAATCAATGACGCAACATGGCAGCTTTTGGACGACACTGCCTATTCCTACGAAACCGTTGAAGAAACAGATGCTTCCGTTTACGGAATCCCCCACCCCCGCATGACCGCCCAGCGCGCCGCCGGACGCATGCTGGAAATGTCTCTTGGAGACAAAACAGAAACCATCACCACCATCCGCAAGGCCGACGGAAAAATGTGCTGGCCGGGCATGGTCACCTACCGCAACGAACAGG
>JBDLHZ010000041.1:0-12028 GCA_039715135.1 Verrucomicrobiota bacterium | reverse complement strand
GAGTTCCTTGAGCGCCAGGGCGAGGTCGACGCGATCCTCCAGCGTCTCGCCCATGCCGATCAACCCGCCGCAACAGAGATCCAACCCAACCTTTTTGACGGTGCGGGCGGTCTCGACGCGGTCTTCATATTTGTGGGTCGAGCAGATGGAGGGGTAGAAGCCGGCGGAGGTTTCGAGGTTGTGGTTGAAACGGTCGACACCGGAATCCTTCAGGCGCTGCGCCTTCTCTTCGGTCAGGAAGCCCATGGAGGCACAGAGTTCGAGTTGCGGATATTCCCGCTTAATGCGCGCCGCCGCCGCTGTGATGGTTTTCATTTCGTTCTCGGAGGGGGCACGGGAGCTGGTTACAACGCAGTAGCGCAACGCCTGCATATTCGCCGCATCTTTCGCTCCATCCGCAATCTCATCGGCCGTTTGCATCTCGTATTCCTCGATGTCGGCGGAGGAACTTTTCGACTGGCTGCAAAACGAGCAATCCTCGGGGCAAACCCCGCTCTTGGCATTCTTCAATACGTGGAGACTGACCTTCTTGCCAAAAAAGTTTTTCCGGATCAGGTAGGCCGCCTGCAATACGTCAAGCAGTTCGTCGTTGGACGATTCCAATACGGCCAGCGCCTCCTCGCGACTGATCGGCTCGCCGCCATCCAAAATCCTGTTTGCCAATGCCATCCAATTCATAAAACCGCTCCTTGAGTCTAAAAGCGAGCATACTAGTCGGGTCTACCCGAATGTCAAAGCAAGGTTCTTGTGTCTTCCCGCCACTCTCCGCTTTGCTTCGAGTGGACTACATAGAGCGCATCAATTAACCTGGAGCATTTCACGAATGGGATGCCGCGAGGCTGTAGCGGCGTTTCTTAGAAACGCCAGCGGCTCTGAGAGCCGCCACTACATCTCCTCTGCTGGAACTCCGGCGGTTTGGCATCCCATGGATAACCGCCTTTTGCCTGTTCGCGGGCAAGCGTGAAGAGTTCCTTCATGTAGGAGGGATCGAAGGGTTCGTCGGGATCGCGGAAATCGGAGGGCATGTATGCAAGATGGTACTCGATTTCATTATCAACGGCCTCTTGATAGATATGATGTATGTCCATCAGCGCCATGGCGTTCACGAGGGAAAACGCGGTTTTTTCGAGAATGGGCAATGTACGGGGCTTCACCGCCTTCAGCCTGGGCCAGAGCATGGCGTTCCGCAGGACATAGACATGCGAAGGCCCCTTCAAGCCGACTTCATGCAAGGTGTGCCTTACATTGTAGTTGATCGGGAAAACAAACACCTGGGTGGTCAATCCCCCGTCCGCATGAAGCTCCTGGAATTTTTTGCCATCCTTCTCCACATCGAAAAGCATGGGGGGAAAGACGCCGGGGAAAGCGGCGGAAGAGAGGATCACATCGATAATCAGATCATAGGCGCCGGGATGGCCGCTGGCGGCAATGGCACCGATATCCCAGATGACGGGACGGGTGGAATCCAGATTGGTGGATCCGATAAAGAGCTTGCGGCCGCGGGCGTATTCCTTTGCAACCTTTTCCATTTCCACCGGCGTGAAGTGGCTCTCCAGAATGGCGCGCAGCTTCTTGTTGTCGGTCAGGGATGCTCCCCTGAAGAGGGCGGAGAAGATCCGTTTATTAACGATCTCTTTTGTGGAGTAGTCCGAAAACAGTGCCTGGCAGTCCTGATCGTAGTCGGGACCAAGGAAAGCAAAGGGAGCCAACATTGCGCCCGAGCTGACGCCGGTGACAACACGGAATTCAGGCCGCGTACCGGAGGCGGACCAGCCCGCCAGCAGTCCCGCGCCGAAAGCTCCCTCCTGCGCACCACCGGAAATCGCAAGGAAATGAACGGGGGCTTCGGGGTCGTATTCCGGATCGGATTGAATCTGCTCCTTGAGCCGCTGGGTGCGTTGGGCTTCATCTGCGGGGGAGTCGTCGCCCCACATGCGGCAGTTTGGAAATCCAGGAATCGCGGCCATGGCCATCGCATCGTCCGGCGGGGGCAACCGCTTCATCGAGGCACAGCCGCCCGCAAGAACGATGGCAAAAGGAAGTGCAATCTGTAAAATCTTCACTTTCATCCTTCCGCCTCCAGATTATGTCCGCAGCAGCAAATGCACGCCAACGACTACCGCGGCATCGGCCACGGCATGGGTCAGGATCGACAGGCCATACCCGCCAAACCGCGCATTGGCCCAGCGCCAGAAAACAGAGCTTCCCACCAGCACGGCGAAGACCAGCAGCAGCCACGGAGCATGCATCAGTTGGAATAGCACCAGCACATGGTAGCCCGCAAACATAAAATCCTGCCAGTAGAGGCCTGTTGCATCCTCCGGCGAAATGCCGCGCCAATGGATCTCTTCCAATACCGGATGGATAATTGAGAAGTAGGGAATCAACAAAAGCCATGACCACCCCGTCAGCCCATATTTCAGCATCCACTCCAGAAGTATTGTTTCCGACACCGCAAGCCACGGCCACATGAAATAGACAACCGGAGCCGCCAGGGCACAGGCCAGTATTCCGGGAACCAGCAACGGCGATTTCGCGCCCGCCCACATCCGCCGCCACAAGCCAACAGGTTTGCGATAAGCCAGAAAAACGAGAATCCCCGCATGATAGAGCAAGATCGCCAGCCATGCGCTGTGGAACAAATACATTCCCACCAGCACGGCAACATACGGAACAAGAGAGGCAACTACCTTCATACCGAAAGCTATAATCTATTTTCTGGATTGCGCCAATTCCACAAGTTGGACAAAGTGCCGTCCATGCGTGAAGAGTGGATACAACCGATACTCGACGAGGCCAAGTCCAACGGATTGGAACGGGTCGCCTGTGCCTTCCCCGAGGTGGGTGGAAAGATCAAGGTCGATGGAAAGGAAGTACTCAACTTTTCGGGCAACGACTATCTCGACCTCGCCCACCACCGCCATGTCATCGACCGTTCGCGCGAAGCGCTGGAGCAATACGGCATAGGCTCGACCGCCTCGCGGCTCGTGACCGGCACCCTGCCGATCCACGAGGAACTCGAAGCGCGGCTGGCCAAGGAAAAGGGATACGGGTCCGCGCTTGTCTTTGGTTCCGGCTACATGGCCAACGCCGGAACCATTCCCGTGCTCGCCGGACGTGAAGACATCGTCCTTGCCGACAAGCTCGTCCATGCCAGCATGATCGATGCCTGCAAGCTATCCGGCGCAAAGCTCGTCCGCTTTGCCCACAACGATGTCCAAGCCCTGGAAAAACGGCTCGAACAATATTCAGATCACGCCGGACGCAAGCTCGTCATTACCGAATCGGTCTTCAGCATGGACGGCGACATTGCCCCGTTGGCGGAAATCGCTGCATTAGCCGAAAAACACGGAGCCATGCTAATGGTCGACGAAGCCCATGCCTCCGGCACCTTCGGTCCCAACGGCGCGGGGCTGGTTCGCGAACTTGGACTTGAAGGCTCGGTCACGGTTTCCATGGGAACCCTAAGCAAAGCCTTCGCAGGCTACGGTGGCTTTGTCGCCTGTTCCGGAAAGTTGCGAAAGCTGCTAATCCAGTCCGCGCGCGCCTTCATCTACACCACCGCCCCGCCACCCGCCGTCATCGGCGCCACGCTCGGAGCCATGGACGTGCTCGAAGCCTCACCAAACCTCGGGAACATCCTCCAGGCCAACGCCGACTATTTCCGCTCGCTCCTGCACGCTGCCGGACTCGACACCTTGCAAAGTCAAAGCCAGATCATCCCCATCGTGATCGGCGACAACGAAAAGGCCGTGGCTGTTTCGCAGAAGCTGCGCGAAGAGGGAATCATTGCCGCAGCAATCCGCCCACCGACGGTGCCTACCGGCTCCGCCCGCCTGCGCCTATCCACCACCCTCGCCCACCACGTCGACGACCTCGAACGCGCCGCCAAGTTGATTGTTGATGCAGTGAAAATGTAGACGCCAGAATGGCGGTGGCTTTAATTGGCACAGCCAGCGCTACGAGCTGGCTGCCATGCACGCGGAGGCCGATCCAACGGGAAGCCCACCTCGTAGCGGAGTCTTTACCTTCAGACCACTTCCGCGAGGCGACCGGACACCAGCTTGTGCAAGGAACTGGAAATATAGGTCTGGTACGGAACACCCTCCCGAGCGGCCTTCATCTGGAGATGTTCCAAATCGCGCGAAGAGATGCGGATGTTGATCCGTTTGTCCTTTTGGAGTGTGTTCCGGGCGGCTTCCTCCAAATCCTCTTTTTCGGCCTTGAGGTTGCGGATGCTACGGAACTCCCCTTTCTCGAAATCCCTGAGGATTTGCCGCTCCTCCTTGTCCAGTTGCATTGGATCCTTTTTCATGTCAGATACTCCTTGGTTGCCTTGCGGCTTGGAATGGCGGTTTTCAGGAAACGAACCCCCTTGGACTTGACGTATGGAACAAGCCATGCGTATCCCCCGACGTTGAGGACGATGATGTTCTGTCGGGGATAGCGCTCCCTGTCGGGGTGGCGCACCACATCCAGGACACCTCCGTTTTGAATGCATACAAGCACATCCTCGAAACACAACCCGCGCGTTCGCCCAAGCCATTCATTCTTCTCGTCGTTCCAGTCGATTCGGCTCATGAACAACAAGGTAGTTTGACGTGTGCCGTTTGTCAACACGCAAACCCGGAAAGTCCCGTCATCCCCGCCCGCCCACGCCTCCCCACCCCCCTCGCCCACCACAACGACGACATCGAACGCGCCGCCAAGTTGGTTGTTGATGCAGTGAAAATGTGGCGCGTGCCACCATCCGGGCGGGCAGGCGAGCCGCCTGCGATACGACGGCCGTGCCGCCAAGCAAGCCGTACCGACAGGTAATTGCACGCAAACACGCAATTTTCGCCTGCTCCGCGACGCACGGCACACCCTACCGGCTGCGCTTTTCGATCTGCTTGATGAGGTCGTAGAAGATGAAGTGGTGGAACGGCAGGAAGATGTACCAGTAGATCCGCCCCCAACGCCCTTTCGATTGGTAGTATGCCGTAACGGTCAGGCGGTTTTGCCGTTCGCCTTCGGGGTCGACCCTGAACTCCAACCATGCGCGGCCTGGAAGCTTCATCTCGGCACGCAACAGAAGGAGCCGGTTTTTCTCGATGGCCTCGACGCGCCAAAAGTCGATTACATCGTTCACACGCAATGTCGTTGCACTGCGCCGCCCGCGCGAAGTTCCCACGCCCATCAGCAGGCGGTCGAGCGCTCCGCGAATGCGCCAAAGGAAGTTGCTATGGAACCACCCTTCGCGACCACCCACCTTGATAAACGACCGGAACAGTGCCTCGGGCGATTTTCCCGACAGCAGCGAATAGGAGCTTGAATAGTTCGGCGCCGCCGAAAGTTCGTGCAGCTTGATCGCCAACTCATGATCCAACGGATAGTTGTCCGACCAACGCGTCCGCACAGCATCCTGTTCCTCCCGCGAAACAGCCAGAACCAACGCCTCCTTGCAGGAGATGCGGCGGAAGGGAACCCGTTCGAGGATGTCGTTTTCCTGGCACACCACGTCGTGGGTCACGCTCTCCATCAGGCACCAGGTAATGGTGGCCGGGACGGGGGTCAGGAAGCTGGTGATGTAGGAAAAGAACTTGATGTTCGAGATCGGCGATGGAATGAAAAGCCGCTTTTTCCCAAGCACTTCGGCATGGGCCCTGATGATTTCCTCGTAGGTCAGGATGTCGGAGCCGCCGATATCGAACGTCCGGCCATTTGTTTCCGGAAGCTCCAGTACCCCGACCAGCGACTTGATTACATCGCGAAGCCCTATCGGCTGGCATTTGGTCTTCGCCCACTTGGGCACAATAAAAACCGGCAATCTGCGCACCAGATGATTGATCATCTCATACGATGCACTTCCGGAGCCAATGATGATTGCCGCGCGAAGAATGGTGGTGGGCACGTATCCCCGCGAAAACTCGTCGGCCACTTGAAGACGGCTCGTCAGATGCTCCGAGAGTGTTGTGCGTGTATCGCCCAGTCCGCCCAGATAGATGATGCGCGCCACGCCCTGCTCTTCGGCGGCCAAGCGAAAATTCGCTGCGGCATGGGTGTCGACGTCCTTGAATTGGTCGAGTCCATGGAGCATCGAATGGATCAGGTAGAAAACGGTGTGGATGCCCTCCAAGGCCCGGGAAACCGCATCGGCCTCCAGCGCATCGGCCACCACCACCTCGGCCTCCGGCCAGCGTTCCGCGTGTTCGGGCGAAGGGGCGCGCACCATTACCCGCACCTTGTAGCCGCGCTCGATCAGCTCAGGAACCAACCGCCCGCCGATGTAGCCGGTCGCCCCGGCAACCAAGATGGTTCCCATGTCCGACTGTGGCGTCGTTGGTAGCCCGGCACACAACAGTTCGTCTTCCAAATGCATGCACCTGTATCTACAGTTCCACCCTCGACTGTCAAGTGAACACTTGCGCGCAACCAACCTCCGAATACATTTAAGATTGCATTTGCAGGACGGTTATGGAGAATTCGCGCCTTTACTCCAACTACATGGGAACAAAAGCACATGGACTCAGGAAAACGCCAACATCTTCAAGATATCTACGCAACCGATCGGACAAGCGAGGACGAATTTACGCCGCAGGTTTCCGTCGAGGTTCTTGAAGAGCGCAAGCGCCAAATACGGCGGCACCAGTTCACCAACTTCATCCTGGGCCTGCTCGTGCTGGTCCTATCCGTTTCGCTGGTCTACGTAGTCGTGCGCGAATACATTGAAATCCAATCCATGGGTTCCACCCCCACATCCATTGCACAGGGATATATTCCGCGCTACTCGCTGGGATCCGAATCGCAATGGGTGCTCGACTTCCCCGACAACTACGGCAATCCGGAATGGAACGGAACGGGAGAGCGCCCGTTCAATTCCCAGTGGGTTCTAAAAGCCGCTTTCAACCTGATTCTCGCCGAGCAGGCGGCCGGCATGGGGGAAAACGAAGTGGCCGCCAAGCACTACGAAAACGCTTTGGAAATCCTCCCCGACCTCAAAGGCGTGAAAGCACCGCTGAGCGCGCTTTATTTCCATATGGAGAATTTCGAAAAGGCACTCGCTTTATTGGAGGATGCCTCGGAAGCGGACCTGACCCCCGAAGTGCTGAATAATCTTGGTGCAGCCTGCATCCATGCCGAAGCCTACGACCGGGCGGAGAGCTATCTGAAGCAGGCCATCGAGATGAAGCCAGCCTATGCGGAACCCCAGAAAAACCTGGCGGTTCTCTACAAGGAACAGGAGCGGGAGGACGAGGCGGTGGTCGCCTATGAAAAATATATCGACCTGCGGCCCATGGACATCGATACCCAGCACAGCCTCGCGCTCTACCTCACGAAACTGGGCCGCTGGGAACAGGCCGCCAACCTGCTCGAAGGCCTAACCCGGGAAATCACCGACGTCCCGGTTCTGTACTTCCTGCTGGCCCAGGTGGAAATGCACAACAACCGCCCTGAACGGGCCATGGCCGCCCTCCAGCGCGGGGTGCTACTTACCGATTCAAGCTCCGCCCTCGCCCATATGGACAGCGACGAATTCGACAAGCTCCGCGAGTCGGATGAATTCCAGCTCATGATCCGCGCCTTGGAAAGACCGAAGGACTAGACCAAGGCAGCGAAGCCGCAACCAAAGCGTCTTGTCGCCTTGGAATGTCGAACCGCAGAACAAGGAACTCCGAATACCGAAGTAAATCATTCTGCCGCACATTATTCTGCATCATTTTTTTGCTGCGCAAAGAGCTGCACGAGATAGAGCGATCCGGTGATGCAGAGCAACCGATCGGGTTCGGCAGACACCCACCCGCGAGCCGCGCTCCAAACACTTGAGACATCCCCGGCAAGCACTTCGAATCCAGCACTCCGGGCCTGGGCGGCGGAGTGCTCGGCGGTTGTACCGCGCGGGGCATCAATCGGGATCGTCCAGGCCTTGGAAACAAGCGGTTTGATTTCACGCAGGAATTCAACGGTGTCCTTGTCGTCGAGGAAACCGAGAATGAAACCAACCTGATGCTTCGGATGGTTTTCCTTGAGCGTCTTCACCAATGCACGGGCGGCGGATGGATTGTGGGCTCCGTCGAGGATTATGGTTGGATCGGTCTCGAGAATCTGGAACCGCGCGGTCCATTCCATGGCTTCCAAACCCTTTTTGAATTCCGGCTCGAAATCCAGCATATCCGCCAGTACTTCAAGCACGGCAACCGCCACGGCGCAGTTTTCTCGCTGGCACTCGCCGAGCAGAGGCAGATTGATGGGCGGCAGGTTGCGCGAATGCGTTTCGATCTTGAGTTTTTGAGGTCCATCGGTCCTTACCACCGACACGGCATCGGAGGAATAGATGATGGATTCGCCTTGCTTCTGCAAAACAGCCATCACCGCTTCGGACTGCGGCGCGGAGACGACAGGCCGGCCGGGCTTGATAATCCCGGCCTTCTCGGCGGCAATGGCCTCGATGGTATCGCCAAGGTAGTTGGTGTGGTCAACATCGATGCGGGTAATGATGGAGACCAGCGGGATGACCACGTTCGTCGCGTCCCAGCGGCCGCCCATGCCGGTTTCGATGATGGCGATGTCGACGGCCTCGTCGGCAAAGTATTGGAAGGCGATGGCCGTGGAGATTTCGAAGAAGGTGGCGGGACGCTGGGCAAAGGATTTCTCCACCTCGACAGCCTTTTCCTCCATCATTCCAATATAACCGTTCAAGCGGTCTTGCGGGATGGCCTCTCCGTTGATGCGGAAGCGCTCGGAAAAGTCGATCAGGTGCGGCGAGGTGTAGAGTCCGGTCTTGAAGCCGGAGGCGCGCAGCACGGATTCGAGCATGGCGCAAACGGAACCCTTGCCGTTGGTGCCGGCCACATGGACGACCGCCAGCTTGTGGTGCGGATTGTCCAATGCCTGAAGCAGGCCTGTGATGATATCCAGCCCGGGCTTGATACCCTGCGTGGTTCGCGCGAACAGGGCTTCAACTGGTGGGTTCTTTTCCATGAAAAATAAAGGGCAGGCTGGAAAGCCTGCCCCACGTGATGCAGGCTTTCCAGCCTGCATGGACTATTTATCGCAGAGGTATTCGAGGACGAGGATCATGCGGTCGCGGAGTTCGGCGCGCGGGACAACCATATCGATCAGGCCGTGCTCCTGCAGGAATTCCGAACGCTGGAAATCCTCGGGCAGATCCTGCTGGGTGGTTTCCTTGATGACACGCGGGCCGGCAAACCCGATAAGTGCTCCGGGCTCGGCCACGATCAGGTCGCCAAGGGTGGCGTAGCTGGCCATGACGCCGGCCATGGTGGGGTGCGTAAGGATCGGGATGTAGGGCAGCCCGGCTTCGGCGTGGCGCGCGAGCGCCGCGCTGGTCTTGGCCATCTGCATGAGGCTGAGCAAGCCTTCGTACATGCGCGCGCCGCCGGAGGCGCAGGAAAGCAGCACCGGGCGCTTTTCGGCGGTGCAGCGTTCGATGAGGCAGGTGACGCGCTCGCCGACCACGCTGCCCATGCTGGCGCCAAGGAAGGAAAAGTCCATAACGCCCAGGCCAATATCGCGGTCGCCAAGCTTGCAGCCGCCGACGGTAATGGCATCGTCCCAGCCGGACTTTTTCTGGTTGGCCTCGAGCTTGTCGATGTAGGACTGCTTGCCGGTGAAGCCAAGGGTGTCAACCGACTTGATCCCGCCCGCCCATTCCTTGAAGGTGCCTTCGTCGGAGAGCAGGTCGATGCGCGCCTGGCGCGCGAGGGTAAAGTGGTGGCCGCACTTGGTGCAGACTTCCAGGTTGGAGGAAACCTCTTCCTTGTAGACGATTTCCCCGCAGGAGGGGCATTTCATCCACAGTCCATCAGGCACATCGCGCTTCTTGACGGTGATGGTCGAATAGTTCTTCTTGCTGCTACCAAACAGAGCCATGTTAGTCCCTTTCTCTCAAACTTCTTATCCCCGCGCCGCGGTAACCACATGAACGGACGCGGCACCCCCCTTCTTAAGGGTTTTTGCACAGGCATTCACGGTCGCACCCGTGGTCATTACATCATCGACGAGCAAAACGCGCCGGTCGGCGAGTTGCCTTGCCCGCCTATGTTTAAAAGCGCCGACTACGTTACTAAGCCGATCTTTCGCTGTCAAATTTGTTTGCGTGGCGGTTGGGCGAATTCGCCGGAGCCCGCCGCGCAGCACCGGACAGCCCATGCGGCAGCCTAGTTCATGCGCAAGCACGGCGGATTGGTTGTAGCCACGCTCGCGGCGGCGGACATGGTGGAGCGGCACCGGCACGATCAGATCGAATGTACGGCCGGGATATTCGGCCGCGAGGCAGTTGTGCAGCAATTCCGCCATATCGGGCGCGAGCCAGAGCGCCTTCTCGTATTTGAGTTGCCGCAATGCTTCGCCCACCACCCCGTCGTAGCGGGCGGCCGAGCGGGCGCCGTCGAAGGAGGGTGTTTCGGCCGAGCAGGAATAGCAAATGAAATCGTGGTCGACCGCTCCGGCCACCGGATCGCCGCAAAGATCGCAGAAGGGTGCCTCGACCTGCGCCGCATCCGACCAGCAGTCCCAGCAAATATACCGGAAGGTTTCGGGCGCCGAAACACCACACCCGAGGCAACGGCGAGGATAGAGAAGATCCAGTAGCAGTTTCATTGGATGAAGGATTCGGGATGCGAGATACGGGATACAAGATGCAAGATACGGGATGTTTCTTATCTCGAATCTCGCATCGCGCATCGAATTTATTCCGCGAGGATTGGATCGAGGTGGATCTTGATCGGCTGGAGGATCGGAAGGTCGATGCCCTTGGCCCAGAACTTCTTGCCCTTGATGAGCATCGCCCGGTTCAGATAGCTCTCCATTTGCGTTTCCTTTCCGCGCACCAGGCAGATCGGCTCTTCGAGGTCGCCGACAATCAGCACGAGCTTGTAGAGGCCGGGGTTGGCGCGACGGAGCACACCGGGAATTTCGTCGTAGGTGCCCTGCTTCTTGGTTTTATCCAGCACGAGCACCAATGGCTTGAGTTCATCTCCGGCCGGCTTGGGCTCGGCCACTACGGGTTTGGGTTCCGGTTCAGCCACCACGGGTTCCGGTTCTGGCTCGGGTTCGGGTTCCGGCTCGGGCGGTTCGATCAATTCGGTGTAGTCTTCGCTGATCCACACCCGGCTGCCGGCGGGCGGCACAATTTTAAGCCATTCGTTGAACTCGCCGCGCAACGCAATCGAGTCGCCCTTTTTCACTACGCAGACCACGCTGTAGTTTTGGCTTGGCCCCGAACGGACATTCAGTTTGGCGGGCTGTACCGTGCCGTTCTGCACATACTCCCCCGACACCCAGAAATCCAGGCTGTCGGGCGCTTGGACAGCCACCCAGCCATTGGTTTTCCCAAGAAAGACAAGCTCCTCGCCCCGCATGGCGCGGTCAAGCAATTCGGAGTTGATATCGGGCTTTGCGCGCAGGCTCACGCGATCACCCGTCACCTTGACCTTCACCACCTCGTTCGCCTGGGCTGCCGCCACAACAACCGAGCTTAACAACAAAAATAAAAACCTCATCCTATCCTCCAGAGTCCCGATACTGCTTTAAATTAACCACGAAATACACCAAATACACGAAAGTGGGTAAACATCGGCATTCTCTTTTCGTGTGATTCGTGTATTTCGTGGTTCACCCAATACGAATTAAGTTAACTCCGTATTAAACCCCGACTTTGAAATTAAAGAGCAAACAGCGTTCTCGCATTGCTTGCGGTTGAATTCGCGATGGAATCTACCGAAACGCCCCGCAGTTCCGCAAGCTGTTTAGCCACATGAACCACGAATGCCGGCTCGTTGCGCTTCCCGCGCATGGGAACCGGGGCAAGATAGGGTGAATCGGTTTCAATCAATAGACGGTCGTCCGGCACATATTTCGCCACCTCGCGCAACAGATCGGCATTGGCAAAGGTGGCAATCCCGCTAAAGCTGACCATCAGCCCCAGATCCAGCACCTTCCGGGCAAAAGCCATATCGCGGGTAAAACAGTGCAACACGCCCAGCCGCGCCGGATCGCCCTTCCATGCATTGGAAAACTCCCGAAG
>JBDLHZ010000040.1:0-12327 GCA_039715135.1 Verrucomicrobiota bacterium | reverse complement strand
CTCGCCCTGCGCAACGACAACGACTTGCTGAAAACAACCGGTCTGGTTGTGAACGGCCTGGGAAAAGACTGGATTTGCTACAATCCATTCAACGGATGCGTGGAGAGGCTTCGACCGGATGCCGCCGGGATTTCAAGAACCGACTTTACCCTGCGGGCAAACGATGTTGGACTACTGGTGTTTGTCTGCATGGATCGCTTGCCCGATGAAATTGAATTCCTGAAGGAGTGGAAGGCCGCTCGTGGCTTGGCTCCCCTGAACGCCGGGAATCTGGAGTCGCTGGTGCGGGAAAATGAAAGCGGGATTCTCTACCAAGGGTTCCATCCCGAGGTGTCTTTGTCCGGCATCCCGAACAAGCTGAATATTCGCATTGCGAACGAAGGCTCCTCGCCTATTCTCATTCACGACATCGAGAGCAATGCGGCATTGTCCCTGACCCAGCCGCAGATCCTCCCAGGAGAGGCCGCCGTGCTGGAGGGAACCTACCAATCCGCCGACGCGCTCGAACAGGGAGGGATTGCTTTTGCATGCCGGTGCGAAACCGGCGGAAAGCAAATCAAGATCGTTCGGTTCTGGAAGCCGCTGTTCACCAAGCCCGTGGAAGTCGTTGCGGAATCCCTCGAAATCTCCACCCTTCAAGCCAATGCGGTGATCGACCTGGATCTGCACAGCCATTTGGATCGAACGCTTTCCTTCCGCATCGAGTGGTCGCGCGGCGAGGAAAAGGGTGTTCTCGAAAAGAATCTCAAACCGTTGGAATCACGGACAGCAAGCTTGGTGGTGCCGGTGGCTTCCGCAGGAACGAACCCGGTTCACGTGTCCGCATTCTCCAGGGAAACGCTTTTGTTTGAAGAGACGTTTGCCGTGACCCGGCTGCCAGAAGGAAGCAGCCTTGCCCGGGACAGCCGGGTTCGCGTGTCGGTGGACAGCACGTTTTCCGGATACAACATCGAACCCCTGACCGATGGCGTGATCGATGTGGACGGCGTGGCGTGGAACAATGCGGCGTGGGCCTCGGAGGAAAGCCCCTTGCCGCACTGGGTACGGATCACACTCCCCGAAACGGCCTGCGTTTCCCGCGTAGCACTCCATTGGAGCGAGGGGAATTCCTCGCGTTGCGGAGAGGTTCGGGGCATTCTCGGATCGGGGGAAAGCGTTGTCCTTGCACCGTACACCAATGAAAATGCAGCGGCGAAAACGGAAGTCGGCTTTAAACCCACCACGGTCGAAGCGGTGGAGGTCTACCAACCCGGCAGGGCAGGTTCGGAGACCCGCCCAAATTTGATGTGGCTGCGGGAAATAGAAATACACTAGCGAGGAGCTTTGAAACAATGCGGATGCACTGGATAGACTGGCTGATTCTTCTCGTACCCACGACGGTGATCATTTTCATTGGCCTGCGCACACGGCGCCACGTGAAGGGGGTTTCCGACTTCATGGCGGGTGGGCGGGTGGCTGGGCGCTATGTGGTTGCGGTGTCCGACGGCGTGGCTGCAATGGGGCTAATCACCATCATCGGATTCTTTGAATTATACTACCACGCCGGTTTTTCCATCGGCTTCTGGAATGCCCTGCAGACCCCGGTCTGGATGATCATTGCACTCACGGGATTTGTGGCGTACCGCTATCGCGAAACACGCGCCATGACCATGGCCCAGTATTTCGAGCTTCGATATAGCAAGCGCTTCCGTATCTTCTGCGGCGTCCTCTCGGCCTTTGCCGGAGTCGTCAACTATGGCATTTTCCCCGCCGTGGGCGGCCGGTTCTTCGTTTATTATTGTGGCTTCCCCGAAACAATGGCCATGGGCGGTTTCGCGGTTCCGACCTTCGCCGTAGTCATGGCCGTACTTCTGTCCATTGCCTTGATTCTGGTGCTAGTCGGCGGACAGTTAACCAACATGGTTTCCGATTGCCTGCAAGGGATTTTCAGCTACGCGATGTACCTGATCATTGCGGGCGCCTTGCTGGTCGCCTTCAAGTGGGAGCAGATTTCAACCGCCTTGCTTGACCGCCCGACCGGTGAATCGATGCTGAATCCGTTCGATACGGCAAACGTCTCGGATTTCAATATATGGTTTGTCATGATCGGGATCTTCAGCGCCGTGTACACCTTCATGGCCTGGCAGGGGAACCAAGGCTACAACTGCGCCGCGAAAAGCCCCCACGAGGCAAAGATGGGGCGCATCCTCGGAACATGGCGCTCCGGGGCGCTTTATGTGATGATCACCCTGCTGGCAGTCGCGGCATACACCTTCATGCACAATCCGGACTTTTCCGCAGGCGCGGCGGAAGTGAATGCATCCTTGGCAACCATTGAGAACCCGGCAATCATGACCCAGATGACCGTGCCGGTCGCCCTGTCCCATATCCTGCCGATCGGGGTCACGGGGATTTTCGCGGCCATGATGATGTTTCTCCTGATCTCCACCGATACGACCTACCTCCATTCATGGGGAAGCATCGTGGTCCAAGATGTGATCCTGCCCTTCCGAAAAAAGCCATTCGGGCCAAAAGGGCAGTTGCTGGTCCTCCGCCTATCCATCTTCGGCGTAGCGGTTTTTGTGTTTTTCTTCAGTATGTTCTTCAAGCAAACCGACTACATCCTGATGTTCATGGGGTTGACCGGGGCGATTTTCCTTGGGGGAGCCGGATCGGCGATCATCGGCGGCCTGTACTGGAAGAAAGGAACAACGGCAGGCGCGTGGACCGCCATGATCTCGGGAGCCGTGCTGGGAGTCGGTGGAATGCTGCTCCAGAGCAACTGGCAACCCGTGGCGACATGGCTGGCCGGGCTTTTCCCAGACTCGGCCTACCTTGCGGCCCATATGGAGAGCTTCCCCATCAATGGCCAATGGATCTTCTTCATCGCGTCGGCTTCCGCCATCCTCCTCTACGTCGTCGTTTCGCTTGCCACCTGCCGGAAAGACTACAACATGGACCGGATGCTGCACCGCGGAATCTATGCCAAGAACCATAATCCCGATGAACCCGAGGCGGAAAAACCGCCCCGCACCCTGGCGGCCTATATCGGTATCGACAAGGAGTTTACCAAGGGCGACCGGATCCTTTCCTACTCCGTCTTCGGCTACACCATGCTCTTGCTTGGCATATGGCTGGTGGTGGTGCTCATCAACGCCGTGCCTGCCTGGCGGTGGTCCGGCAAGGGATGGTCGAGATATTGGTGGATCATGGGGATTCTCCAGCCTCTGGTCGTGGCGGTGATCACGAGTGTCTGGTTCACCATCGGTGGATCAAGGGATCTGCGGCGGCTCTTCCGCGACCTCGAGGCGCTCCCGCGCAGCGAACTCGACGATGGCCGCGTCGTGGGCCATGTGAATGCGGACGACGTGGCATTCGACCAGGCGGCGGAAACCACCGAAACACCCCCGGAAGCATGAGCGTGCAGGTCGAATATCTTGCCGACGCGGCGGTTGATGCCGCTTTGGACCGGCAACTGCGCGTACTCTTCACCACCTGCTTCACCAACCCGCAGGACCACGTCTTCCGGCAGCGCCGCTATTTCAAGCTTCCCTATCCCCACCGCTGGACCGGGCGAGACCCGAACGGCGAAATCGTTGCCCATATCGGCGCCCATGAAAGAACGATGGAAATCGACGGGATTGAACACCGTGTCGGCGGCGTTGCCGAAGTATGCGTCCATCCCAATTGCCGGGGACGGGGATATGCCTGGCTGATGCTTTCCTCCGTCCACGAATGGCTGGCGGAAAACGGGTTTTCCTTTGCGCTGCTCTTCGGCGACCCAGCCGTCTACCGCTCCAGCGGCTATGTTCCAGTGGATAACCTTTTCGGTGCATCGGCCGACCCCGGCGAAGGCTCTTCTGAACATTTGTCTTTTGCCCATGCAAAAGCGTTAACCAAAACGCCTTGGCCCACAACCGATGTCTTCATGGAGGGCGTTCCGTTCTAAGCCTGAAGCCGGAGAAGGAAAAGCAGCCCCAGCTTGACGGACATTTACATCATTGGCGTAAGGGCTGGCATCCCATGGATGTGTTTGTTGTGTGCTATTCATGAGGCTGCTGTTCTATTCTTTCAATGCACCAGCAGTTGGGGGTGGTGTCAGTCTCTGTGCAAACAGCCAGTCCATGAAGCCTTCGGTGAAGTACGCGAAATCGTCTATCACATGACCTTGATTTCTATATTCATGATATCTGACATCCCAAGCCCTTGCTGCCTTCAACATTTCATAGCTCAATCTGGAACCATCTACGCCTCTGTCATCATCACCATTAAAAATCCAGATCGGGAGGTGTTTGAGAGCTTCGGCTTCCTGTACGTTCTGGGGTCCAAATGAAGAACCTGATAATGGAGCGGCGGCCGCAAATGTGTGTGGATAATGTTGGATGAAGTTCCATGTACCCATTCCTCCTTGCGAGAAGCCGGTCAGATAGATCCGGGCGGTATCAATATTTGCTGAGTTCGAGTCGGCATTGAATTCCTCGACGAGAGCATTCATCGTTTCAATCACCATTGTTCTATATTTATCCTGCACCCACATGTCATCAAACGTGCGATATCGGGGAACAAATAGAATATGCGGATGATCTGATTGCACCAGAGGCAGTGACCAGACTCCTTTTGGGAAGCCTTTGTGCGTATCGATTGTTAGGTCTGAATAGCCGTGCAGAAATATAACCAGTGGGTATTTTTCGCCGGTCTTCAGCTTGTCGGGAACATATATATGATATGGTAGTCCATTCGTGTGCTCACGATCCTCATAAAGCTTCTCAAGATTGGGTATTGATCCGTAGGAATCCCGTATTGCCTTGAGCTTCTGTGTTTGTTCCTGACTTATGACATCATACGCGACGCCTACAGGGTCATTTCCCCCTTTCGAGCTATCATTGCCTGCGGGTACAGAGCAGCAACTCGCCAGAAAATATATCGAGAGCAAACTCACTATCCGGAAATGTAGCAATTGATGGCACGCAAGATTACGTATTGGATTATATCTCATATTATTCTCCCTGATCATTGGCTACATAATCGGGAAAATTTGGCGGATCACTTCGTTATTATCTTCGAAAATCATCCGTCGCTCTCTTGCACATATCGGAAGAACGTTATCGAGTATGTTTTTGGGCTCCGCCAACCTTTCCGGGAAGAGCTCAGTACTGCGGGTGCCCGATGTGGCGGACACTGTTATCGGTCCGCAGGGATTCCGCTGCGGCGCAGCCCGCCGCCACGCTCATGCGTCCGGAAAGCGGATCGCTCAGGGGGCTTTCCCCGTTGCGCAGCATTTCCAGAAATGCCTCGGCCAGGATTTCGTCGGCGCCGCCGTGGCCTTCCGACAAATCCTCCAAACCTTCGTTGCATTCGATCATTTCCACCGGATCCTTTTCCCATACCCGGTTGCTTGAGCGTTTAACCAGCCAAATGTTATTCCGCTCCACCTCGATCTCAAGGCGCCCTTCGGTGCCGATCAGCGTATAGTTGCGGAGATATTCCGGCGAAAAGTGGCACTGCGAATACGAAGCCTTCACCCCGTTGGCCAGCCGCATGATCACAACCTGGTTGTCCTCGATGTCGATCTCCTTGCGAAAGGCGCATTGCTGGCGCGGGTTGTCCCCGGCCTGCCGATCCTTGCACTCCTTGTCGTCGCAGTCGGGGCAGGTCAAGGCATTGTCCTTGTCGCCGCCAAAGAAATCCCGGTCGCCGAACGCCGCGACCGACTCGGAGTACGCCCCGCCAAGCCAGTGGATCAGGTCGATGTCGTGAGAGGCCTTTTGCAACAGCAGTGAATTGGAGCTTTCCTGCGTGGCGTGCCAGTCGTGGAAATAGAAGTTGCTTCCCGCCCCGACGAAATGCCGCATCCAGATGGCCTTCAACTCGCCGATGGCCCCGTCGTCGAGCAGCTTCTTTGCGCGGGCGATGACCGGCATGTAGCGCATGTTGAAGCCCATCATGAAGCGGGTGCCGGCCTTGTGCCATGCCGCCATGATCCGGTCGCAGGCCTCGGTCGAAATAGCCATGGGCTTTTCAAGGAACAGGTGCTTGCCCGCCTCCAGGGCGGCGATGGCATGCTCCTCGTGGACCGGATCGGGGGTGAACACCGCGACGGCGTCTATATCGTCCCGCCCGAGAAGCTCCCTGTAGTCGCCGGTGGTGTAGGCATCCGGGTTCCAGCCCTTGAATTCCTCGAAGGCCTTGGGATTGATGTCGGCCGCGGCCACCACCTGCGACTCGCCGCCATCGGGCTTGTGCCAGTGCTTCGCCACGATGGCCCGGCCCGATGCTCCAATGATTCCGATCTTGATGGGGGTCACCTGCACGCTCCTTTTATTGAAAAATCCCCGCCGAAAACATGACGGGGATTATGCGATCATCTGTTCGGAAAGGTTAGCGCATAAACTTGCGCCGGAAGAACAGGATTGCGCCGCCAAGTGTAGCCACCATGCTGAGCGTGGCCGGTTCCGGAATCGCCACGGTGTAGGTTTCGGCGCCCGACTCCCACTGGTAGGCCCAGGTTTCGGTGGTTACGCCCGTGCCGGTAACATTGAATTCCGCCACAATGTCCTCCCCACCTGTAAGTCCCAGCGAAGACAATCCAACAGAAAGTTCAAGGAACTCGGAAGTTTCATCGGCGTAGGCATAGGTAACCAGACCAAGCCAGTTCCAAGTCCAATCGCTCTGTGAGGCACCACCAAATGAGAACAAGGAGTATGAACTTCCACTGGCACCATATTGAACCAGATAGTCGTAGCCATGCGCCATCCAGCCCGCATTGAATCCTGTTCCCCCGACCGAATCCGTGTCGAGATAGATGTTGCGGGTCCAAGTGTTCCAGACGCTGGCGCCTCCGGCTCCCGATGTGTCCAGTCCCATGTATAGGTTGACCCCGTCATTTGCGAGGGATATAGCGTCATAGGAGGAACTCGCGGGAGCTCCAGCCCCTATTTCGGTGGCGTCATACAAAACATCGCCGGGATTGCTCCAGTCGGCGCTGCTTCCATCCATCGCGATGGTTTTATACGTACCGGCCAGGTCCGCATAGGCGGACAGAACCGCGCATAGTGCAACGGCTATGATCAAGGTTATGCTTTTCATCGTTTTACTCCTTTTGTTGTTTTTATGGCATCCCTGCCCATGGGTTTTGCCATTTGAGTGGGCAAATTAACGTGTCGGATCGTTGATGTCAACAAAAAAATTGAGTTCTCAAATATTTCTTCGCCGGTCGTTGCGCCTTGGGCTAGTAGAAACTGGACTTTCCGGCCGTATCAGGATAGGTGCGGATGCAGTCGTCGTCCATGAAGTTCCCGACGGAAAGCTTCCTTAGGTTTGCGAGTTTATCGGGCAGCCATTTGTGCGAGCTTTCCAATGCGATCAACTTTCCCCGGGCGTCCGTAACGGTCACCACGTAGCCATAGTAGTCTTCCCCATAGGCCGTGTTGCTGTATTCGTCCAATGCAATGACCACTTTTCTCTTGCTGCGGAATTCGTAGAGGCGCCGTTCCTGTTCCGCCGGGATGAAGGAGGTTTTCTGGCGGTCGAGAAGGGTGTACTTGCTTCTGCGCCACTGCTTGCCGACAACGAACATTTCAGCATGAAGCTCGTGGTTGTATTCGCCGGTGCTGGTCTGCTTGAGCTGGAACCCGTAGTGCCCCCAGTCCTCGGGAGGCCGATCCCACCACTGGATGTCGTAGAAGCTCCCGGAAAAATCCACATGCCGGAAATTCTTCAGGAAGTTGATGTCGAAATCGGGCGGTTCCGCCAGTTCGGCATATTCAATGTCCCCGGCGGATAAGCGGTCTTTTGGAAGCTTGACAATTTTCCCCGTTGCATTTTCCAGCACGACCTTCCCGGCGAAGATATTAATCATCTTTGCTTCCACGTTGCGTCCATCGGCCAAGGTCCACGTCCGCATTTCGCGGGTGGCGGAAGCCTCCACCATGGGTGGTTCGACCTCTTCCGGCTCCTTGTTGGTGGTTGCCGTTCTGCTTGGAATGTCGTAGTCGCAAAACACCGGGCCGTTGGTGAGGCTGGTTTCGCCGTCGTAGAGGTTCTTGTAGATGGCATCCAGCAGGTCGTGCGAAAGTTCGGTTGTCCTGAAGGCCGGGAGGATCGGGCCGCCCTGCCGGTTGCGTTCGTATTCCACGCCCTCCTCCTCGACGGCTAGCATGAAGCAGGCCTTGCCCCCGTTGTCGCCGATGAGGATCTCCATGTCCAGCGGCACGCCGGGTTCGAGCGTGATCCAGTCCCCGACCATGACCGTGTTGTTGCCCATGTGGTATTTGCGGGAGTCTGCCGAATCCGAGTTCCAAAGGGTTCCGATCACGGCGCCCATGAAATCCTCCCAAGGGGATAAATACATGGACGCGAGCACTATTTCGCCGCCCACCCGCACGATCAGGAACGTGTCGGCCGTGCCCCAGAAGCGGAAGGTGATTGCTTCCTTGTGCACGAGCTGCCCCTTGTAGTGCACCATCCAGAGCGCGCCAACGGCATCCGCGTCGCCAAACGCAAGCGGGACAATGGACGAACGCGTTTCCGGAACCACGAGGCTCGTGGCGTACAGCTTTTGGGGAGCGCGGTAGTAGCGGGAAAACACGGAGGTGTCCCAGCCCCTTCTCAGGAACTTGTGGATATGGCTTCGCCATGAGTCCCCGCTAGTGTCCACGCCGGACAGAACCTTGCCGTCGCGGCCGCGTTTGGAGTCGTAGAACGTCCCGACAAGGTCGTTGCCGATGCTTTGCACGGCTCCGTACATGGTCTGCTCCGAAAAATCCGGCATCAGGTCGAATCCTTCGAGGCCGCCCACCAGCCCTTCGCCCATGCCGGACATTTCCGGAAGCTGGATGTCGGGCATGCTCGCGCGGTTGATCTTGGTGACAATGCGCGTGGTCGGCTTGGGTCGGGAGGTTTTCTTTATTTTCACCTTCGGCTTCTTGAGCTTCATCTTTGGCCGCTCGGCCGCCCGGGGTGGCTTGAACTCAACTTCCCTTTTTTTCACGACCGTGAAAACCACTAGCGCCCCGGCCAGAAAAAAGAGTCCGACGTGGATTGCGACGCTCAGCAACACCGCACTGGGCATCCCCTTGACCAATTTATGGCTTTTCTTGAATAGTCGTTTCACTTTCCCTGCCCTCTATTGCAGCTGCCTTCCTGCTGAACCCTGTTGCACGGATTAATCACGATATTTCCATACAGCCTAGCCCATCCATAAAGTTTGATCTATCAAATTTAACCTATGTATCGCACTTATTGTGGCGGGCAACAAGAAAATTTTAATACATATCGAGATTTCCACTACCGGTGCCCGCACATGTCCGTCGGTGTGGCGGGCGCGTCTGCTCCCCGGGCGTTGCAACCACCGCCCCCATGTTTGACTTCTCATAAAAACTAACCTACAATTTGAAGCGCATCGAAAAAAGCTGACTAGACAGTCTGTTGAAACAACAGCAGGAAGAGTTGGGTGCCTGTCAAACAAGGTTGGATAGAATAAATTCATGAAAAAGCAAATACCATCATACATCGCAAGCCGTTTGACTTTTGGGGATTTAGCCAGTTCGCGCGGCCTTCTGCAATTGGTGGATCGACTGGGCACGGTGAGTCAGCGGCAGGCCGCAAAGGAACTCGGGCTATCGCCCGGCACCTGCAACCTGCATTTCCAAAAACTGGAACATCTGGGGTTGATCCATCGCACAGCGGAAGTAAGCGGACGGGGACGCTCCACCATACAGTGGGAAATCGAGCAGAAAAAAAACACGTGC
This sequence comes from Verrucomicrobiota bacterium, assembly GCA_039715135.1. Classification (GTDB taxonomy): domain Bacteria; phylum Verrucomicrobiota; class Kiritimatiellia; order Kiritimatiellales; family Pontiellaceae; genus Pontiella. The sequence goes on along the minus strand of JBDLHZ010000040.1, from coordinate 2,599 downwards.
ATCGAAATCGTATTCGATGTCCCCTTCGTCCTTGCGGCCTTGACCGATTTCGAGGGCACGGTGCTGCTGTCCGAGCGTGAAGAACTGACCGGACAGGAGAATGCGACCCAACTGGAGAAACTTGTTGATCGCTTTATTTGCAAGGCGAAACTGGTGGCTAAAGAATATGAAGTTCACATCCGTCAGGTTTTCATGGGATTGCCCGGCATTCTCGACCCGACCCACAGCAAGGTGCTCCAGGCCGTCAACTTCCCGGTTCTCGATGGCATGGATTTCAAGGCGATGATAGAAGACCGGTACGATCTGCCCTGTTACTGCGGCTCTCTCGGAGAGGCTTTCTTCTATGGTGAACTAGAACAACTGCCCGCCGATGCGCGCTCCTTGGTTCTGGTCTGGGATCGCGGATTAGGGATTGTGGCGGGTGCGGGAAATATACTCATTTCCCGTGGAAGCAACATGTTGCACTTGTCGGAACTCGGACACATCCGGATAGCAAAAAACGGCAAACGCTGCCATTGCGGCCGCAACGACTGCCTTGAGGCCTATGTCGGTGGCTGGGCCATGATCGATGAACTGGGTCGCGACGACATCACCAACCTGAACGATCTCCTGCACGCCATCGAGGCGGGAGACGCCGATGCACTCAGGGTGGCAAACGATGCCGCGCGCACACTCGGGGAAAACCTGAGTTGGCCCATCCAGATCATGGAGAGTGAAAGGTTGATTGTCAGCGGGCCGCTTTCCCCCATCTTCAAGCATGTGCGCCCGGCCATGCTCGAAGGCCTCGGAGCCCTGTTCAGCGAAGACGAGATTGCCCGGCTGAACCCACAGTCCAGCAAGGATCCGCAACGGGCCATACATACGGGAGCCGCACGCTTGGCCAGGTACATGTACATTTATCTCGAACCCTAACGATTCCGGCGCCATGGCCTTCGGCAAGGCTTGGAGACGGGCTTGCCCGGGAGGGCAACATGCAACAGGAAGAATTGCAGAAAAGCATCGAGAATTTCAGCAAAGCGCTGGAACAGGGTCACGGCGCCGTCTACCGACGGAACTACAACTCCGACATCTACGAGTACATGGGTGGATATATCAAGGATATCACCGGATACACCGCAGAGGAGCTTACCCCGGAACTCTGGGACAGCCTCATTCTCCAAACGGAGCACAAGGACGATCTGATTGGTCTCTCGCTGGCGGAGGCCAACCACCGGGTTCGCTCCGGCGAGGTTGATCGCTGGCAGGCGGACGTGCAAATCCGAACCCGGTCGGGAGAAACCCGGTGGGTAACCGATATGTCAACCGTTCTGCGCGACGAGTCGGGCACCTGCTTCGGTAGCCTCGGCGTTATGCTGGACATAACGGAACGTAAAGAGACGGAAAAACAACTGGCGGAACTGACAGAAAAACTACGCGTGAGGAATCAGGAAATGGCCGACGAACTCGCCATGGCCCGCGAAATCCAGCAGACCTTGGTATCCGACCAACCGAAGCAGTTTCCCCTACATGCCGCAGCAGGGCAGGCGCGGGCGGATTTCCATCACCGCTATATTCCTGCCGAGATGCTGGCTGGCGACTATTTTAATATCCTGCCGCTATCCGAACATGAAGCCGGCGTGTTTATCTGCGATGTGGTTGGACATGGCGTGCGTGCTGCGCTGTTGACCACTTTCCTACGCGGTTTGATTGAAGAACTCAGACCGCAGGCCAGCGATCCCGGCACCTTGCTCGGCAAGATCAACCAGAGTCTCCGAACGGTTTTCTGCCAAGGGGAATCATTCTTGTTTGCATCGGCGTTCTACATGGTGATCAATGTGGCTACTGGCCGCATCCGCTACGCCAACGCGGGGCATCCCCAGCCGTTGTGCCTGCAGCCCAAGGCAGGAAAGGTCGCGTTGCTGGATCCCCATGGACAGGCTTGCGGACCCGCCCTGGGCATCATCGAGGATTTTGCATACTCCACATCTGAACACCTACTGGACGGAACAGAGTCCTTGCTGCTGTATACCGATGGATTGTTCGAAGCGCACAGTAGTGAAACCGATGAGATATATGGAGAGGAGCGGGTGGTGGATTTTATCCGGAAGCAACTCCATCTGGCACCTGAAGAACGCATGGACAACCTGATCATGGACATCCATCGTTTTTCCGGCTCGGATACCTTTGAGGATGATGTATGCGTGCTGGCCGTAGTGCCAGCCAATACAATCTAAAACACACAGGGGTCTTGCACAAAACCTCTGGTTCTTCCCTGTCTATTCCCGCTCGTCCTGCGCAGGTTCGTCGGCACCGGTTTCATGTTCCTGGTTGAGATTGCGGAGCATTTTCTTGATGTCGCGCGCCCCGCCGATCGACACCCATACCGCCAGCAACGCAAAGCTGGCCAAGCCGCAAACGAACACTGTTTTCCAAAGTGCTTCCCAGAATTCCATCATGCACCTCCCTGCTCTTTTGCCCTATCCATGCGGTTTTCCTTGTCCGGGAAAAGGAGGGAAAGCACCACCAGCACAAGCGTCGTGAGGGCGACGCTAATCAACGCCGCCCGCGCCCCTGAGAGCTTGAGCGCATTGTACACCTCGGTCGAAAAGGCATTGGCCAG
>JBDLHZ010000039.1:0-12435 GCA_039715135.1 Verrucomicrobiota bacterium | reverse complement strand
GAAAGACGGTCTCTCCGCCAATGAGAAGCATCTCTACAAAATAATCGCCGGCAGGCAGATAGACGGAGTCAACACCAGCAAGGGTATCGGCCGCATCCAAGGCGGCCTGGATTCCAGCCGTATCGTCCAGACCATCGTCTGGAATCGCCCCGTACGCCGTCACATCGAACTCAACCGCCGATGCAACCCCCGCCAAGGCGATAAGCCCCAGCAGAACAAAACTATTAAACCTACAATTCATTCATTTCCTAACCATCAGCTTTACAACATTCCCTGCCATTGGAACCTGCACGCAATCGCCCTGCGGGGTTGACCAGAATTCGAGGGCGCTTTTATCGACGCCCTGAACCGCAAGCCTGCCCGGATCGAGTTCCTTGAAGCGCAGGACTCCGTTGCCGTAGCCGTTGAGGGTGTATTCAACCCCTCCCGGTTTTCCGACCACATCGAGCAGTTCAAGGTTCGACCAAAGTAGCAACGGGCCATCGGATTCGCCCGTCAAAATTCCGACTTCGTGCTCCCCTTCACCGAGGAACGAATTAGGAATCCGCATGGTGTGCGGGCAGGCCTCGCCGTCGATCACCAATCCCGCCGCGTTTTCCCAGCCGGTGAGATCGACATTCAGGATGCTGTTCTTAAACTTCACGCCCTTGAGTTCCTGCAGGTAGCCGTCCTGCATGACGGTTGCGCCGTTGTAGTCGAGCGCCACGGCCTGCGCGACCATGCCGTTCATCAGCGGCGCCATGGCAAAGGTCTGCGGACGGTGCTGCTTGACGGTGAAGGTCCATTCGGGAACGGAGCCTTTCATGGCGTAGACCGCCTGCATCGTCGGGTTAAACTCTTCGCTCTCCGAAAAGTTGACGAGGAAGTCGCAGCACTCGGCGGCCTTTTCGAATTCCCCGGCCCAGGAATAGGTGATCGCCGCATGACCCAGCCCGCAACTCATGTGGGCGTAGTACGGAAAATTGCCGCCGTCGTGAAGCAGCGTGTCCAGCGAATGGGCGCTGCGGCCCATGTGCGGCTGGATCGGAAAGAGCGAGACTGCCCAGATATAGTCGAAGTAGGAATCCCAATAGGTCCAATCCCGATAGATCCGATCGCCGTTCTTCATTACGGCAATACCGCAGTGATACACGCCCCGCTCTTCATTCCAGAGCGTCGTATTCACCGCATCCGCGACAGAAGTCGCCATCGCCATCTGGCTTTCCACCTCCGCATCCAGCCCCAGATGGTCCGCCATTTCGGCCAGCATCAGGTGCGCGCCATACATAAGATTGTTGATGTAGAGACCCAGAAAACGCATCGGCCATTCACCGTTGACCAGCAGACCGGGCTGCTTTTCATGTTCCCAGCTTTCCGAATCCTGCAACGGCGCTTCGTTGATCAACGATTCGGCATATAACTTCAGCTCTTCCTTGTAGGAAACCTTGCGCACCCACTCCAACGCATTCGTCAATGTGGGATACCACGCTTCGAGCTGCGAATCGTCGCCCAGCATTTTCCAATGCGCATAGGCCGAAAGCACCGCATAGAACAATCCATCGTCCTCTTTCTTCAACGATTCATGGCCGGTGTAGGGCGCAATAATAAAGATGCCGTATTCCTTGCCGTCGACCACCTCCGGAGACGGGTTGGAGAGCATGTAATTGGCCCACGGATCGAGATAGCCCGGTTGCCCCGACAGGGCGGCGCAAGTGGCGACAATCGAGGTATCGCGGTTCCAGATCGATTCATAATATCCGTCCAGCGCCGCCGAAATGCCGCCGAATTTCTGGAACATGGCCCGCAGGGTGCGCTTATCCGTTTCCAGCCGCTTCTCGCGAATCGGCGTGGATTTGGCGAGCAGGGCCTGCTGCCCCTCCAGCTCCCACTGCTTCGCGGCCAGCATGGAGGCATTCCAGTTGCCCATTTCAGCCGCCAGCTGTTTTAGCTCCTCCAGCGAATCCGCCCAGCAGACCGTATAGCCGCCACAGCCCGCAAATTCCCCGCGCTCAAAACCTTCGGCGCATTCGGCGGCATCCAGCCCGCGCGGAACGATGGTCGAAAAAACTCGCGCTCCCAAAACGGGATCAGTCGCCGCATAATAAAAACCATTGCGGTTCTCTACGCGGTCCGTATCCAGCGAAAGGGAAAGGTTGAATTCCTCGCTGCCCACGCGGATCGCCGCAACGTCCATCATACGCACCTGGATATCGCCTGCGTTGTAGCGATACCTCGTGACGATCGGGTCGTACTGAATGGCGGTCAGGCCAAAATCATAATCAAAGCCCAGCGAGGTGGAGTCGAGCCGATCCATCGCATCGCTCTTGAATTCGAGCCAGCCCCACGGTTTGCGGGCCGTGCCCCCGAACGAGTGGTATTTATGATCCCCCGACAGTGGTTTCGGCATAACCTCGATTTCAACCGACAGCGAATCCTCCTGGCGAACCCGGACAATCGATCCCCACGGATTGGCCAGATGCGTCTGCGCGGGCTGGGTGTAGGCCGGATTCTTCCCCTCCAGCAGCTTGGCCGAAATAGCCCCCTTCAATGCTGCATAGTGGACGTTGAAATTTTCCATCGATGTATAGAGCGCATTGACCGCCCCGGCCTCATGGCTTTTTTCCAACGCCCGGTATTCACCCACCAGCTCCAAAATCGGCGCATCAAAGAGCGGTTCCAACTCCGCATGCCGCCCCGGAATCTCCAGCAGGCCGATCATGGAACGGTTGACCTCCAGCATCCGCTTCCGGGCGGAAAGCGTCGAATAAAAGGAAGCCTCCAGGCCGCAATCAACACGGTACATCGTCTGGTCGTCATGCTTGCCGAAGAGCACCTCATTCACATCGAAACCGCCCTTGGCCCAGACCGCTTGATCAAAAACCCAAACCCCGCCAACCGTCACAGCGGGATCCTCCGCGCCGGCATGGGGAGCCACTTCAAGATTCAGCCAGCCATCACCATCGGCATCGCGCCCCTCGACCGCAACCGCAACGGCCTTGCGCCATCCCGCCCGCTCGACCACATCCACAATCTCCCGATCCGCACCTTCCACATTGAGATCCACAACACGGTGTCCCGGCTGGCCATAGTTGTGTTCATAAAAAGCAAAAACGACCACGGCATCGCCGCCTTGGTCGAGCTGCGCCCGGTAGGAGACCGGCCCCGCTCCAGCCAGCATGTTCATCGTCACCTGCGGCGCATCCGGCGTCTCATATCCCGAACCGAACAAGTGACTCACCCCTGGCATCCGCTCCTCCGGCTCGGGCTGCATGGGAACCACCGCTCCGGCAAAACCGCTTGATGCCACACAGAGAAAACAACCCAACAAAATCAATCTCATCATCTTTTTTCCTATCCACACTGAAGTTCAACGATGACCTCATGCTTTCCGCCATCGATCGGCAGCGGGTGGGCGGGATCGTGCGGAGCGCCATCCACCGTGATGGATTTTATGGGTGATCCGGCTTTCTTGCCGGGGTTGGCAATGCGGATGTCGTAGGTGGTGCCGCGATAGACGCGATGGACGGAGGCCTTTTCCCAGGCCGAAGGCATGCAGGGCTGGATGACCAGGCCGCCGAAGGTGCGGCGGACACCGAGCATGTATTCGGTGGCGCACTGATACATCCATGGGGCGGAGCCGGTCGTCCAGGCGTGCTCGCCCAAGCCGGCCCGGATTTCGCTGTCGGGGCCATAGTATCCGTTGAAGAATATGTTCGGCTGGTTTTTCACCGGTCGGCTCGGATTGCCGGGATGGACAGCTTTCCACAACTCATAGGCCTCGTCCGCCATGCCACGCTCGTAGAGGGCTAGGAGCATGAACGCGTTGCCGTGGGTGTAGACGCTGCCGTTTTCCGCCGCACCCGGACGGATGGAGCTAAGGCGCCCGATGTTGTGTACATACTTGGTGTAGGTCGGCCAGTTGAGCATCAGCCCCCAACCGGTGTCGAGCATCTGGTTGACGCTGTGCCAGCTCTGCTCCCAGCGATCGTCGTCCGCCACCTTGCCGAGCTGCGCCCAGCTCTGCATGTTGAGAAAAATCTTGCCCTCCTCGTTGTGTTGCGATCCGACCGGGTTGGCATCATCGTCCAATGCGCAGAGATACCACTTGCCGTCCCATGCATGTTCGTTGATGGCCGCGGCCATCTCGGACTGCCACGCGCGGTATTCGACGGCTTCCTCGTTCTTGCCAACGTGTTCCGCAATTTCGGCCAGTTGCAGGCAACTGCGGCAAAAGGCCATTGAGAGCCAGACGCTTTCGCCGCGCCCTTCGCGGCAGACCCCGGTGAGCGAGTCGTTCCAGTCGCCGAAAAAGGCCAGGCACAGGCCGTGCGCCCCGCGATCCTCGCGCAAGCGAAGCAATGCGCGACGCAAATGTTCGTAGACCGTGGCTTCGCCATCGTCGAAGAACAAAACCTTTTTTTCCAGCACCTCGAAGTTGCCGGTTTCGCGCAGGTATTCGGAAAAGGCGCCGATCATCCACTGGGCGCTGTCCGCATAGCGCAGGGTGTCGACCGGATGCCAGCCGCGCAGGCCAAACCCGGATTCATACTGGTGCGCGCACGCCTTGAGCAAATATTCCAGCGCGGCCTCGGGCGACTGCACCACTGCGCCCTGGCTCTGCTGGACAATGTCGCGATAGCCCTTGAAGCCCCAGCGGGTCCACTCCAGCCCGAGGTCGATCTGCTTCGGAACCCAGATGTTGACCATGTCGTTCAACGCCTTGTCCGGCGTATCGACCCGCAGGTTTGCGGCACGCCCGGCTTCGGCCTTCTGCAATGCATCGAAATGCGGATCGGATTTCAGCGATCCGCCGGAGAGATATTTGCCGCGCAGTTGCCCGATCATCGGAGCCGCATCGCAGGCACCGACCATGAAGCGAACCTCCTTGGCGGAACCCGGCGCCAGCTCCATGTCGACCTGCAATGTGCAGACCGGATCGAGCATCGATGCCTTGGAGCCGGAACAGGCGCCCTGCTCCACCACCAGCGGATTGCGGATTGTACGACGCGGGCCGATTACTTGTGCGAGGTTGGCATCCCATCCCTGCGGCTCGCGATCCACAGCCATGAAGCCGTTGTGCCACGGAAGGTCGATTTCGCCCATGTAGCGCGGGGCATCCATGCGCACAAAGATGGCTTGTTGCTCCGGAAGGTATTCGGCGATGCGATGCAGGTCGCCGCAATAGAGGTCTTCGCCGTCGCAGTTCATCGGCATGTAGGTAAAGAGTTGCATACTGCGCGAACGGTCGCCGGTATTGCGCAGGCGCACATCCCAGATTTCCACCGGATCCTCCCCGGCAGGGACATAGATGCGCCAGACGGCTTCGATGCCGTCGGTCACGTTTTCCACGATCTGGTAGTTGAGTCCGTTGCGGCAGGAATAGCGCTCGTATTCCGCATAGACCGGCGCAAAGCCGATTGAGAAACATTCACCGCTTTCGGTATCGCGCACATAGATGAAGCGATCGTTCTGCACAATGTTGCAGTTGAACCCGGCCTTCGACATGTGCTTGGCCATGCCGCAGTTGTTCTGATCGAGCATGGTGAGGTAGTTCGTGTTATAGAGCATGTTGTGCAGCGTGCGATCCGGCTCCGGCGTATCGATCCGCAGCACCATGCCGTTTTCCTCGAACATGATCACCGTGTCTTCGGCCGAACCACCGGTTTCGGCCGTCATCGATTCAGATAAAATTCTGCTGTTCGTCATTCAACTTCCTTTTTTTCCACCACTGAGACACAGAGGCACTGAGAATAAAAAGAAGGCTTACTCCTCCGTGCCTCTGTGCCTCCGTGGTTAAATATCAACATGCTAGGATCTGGGCTTTAGGGCTTTGAGCAGCACGCCGCCCTCTTCGGTCAGATCCCAGATGCGCTTTTGCGAATGGGTGTCCCATGTCCAGAAAAGTTCGCCGGAAAACCCGAGCCTTCTCATCTCGCTCCGATGCTTGAGCATCGCGGCCTTGGCATCTTCAATACGGGTGTACTTGTCCTTGAAGGTTCCATACTCGCCCATCAGGAACGGCTTGACGGTTTTGTCGAGCTTGTCGAAGCCGCTGGAGTTTAGCGACGACTCCATGTCGTAGTCGGGTTGCCCGATCGTGTCGTAGGTGTGGATGTCCACGAACGAGAGCTTGGAGTCGACAATGGCCTGAAGCGATGCCGGGTAGCGATGGTCAGGATAGTGGCCGGTCAAGCCGTTGGGTCCTTCCTTGCCAACGAGTTGGTAGCAAAAGACGCTGGCCGAAACCATCGCATCGGGATCGACCACCTGAATTGCATCGGTGATGGTGTTGCCCCAATGGATCACATTGTTGTCCCAGCAGAGCTGGCGCTGCTCCTTGTCACCCATGTCGTAGGTCTTTCCGTCGGCGGTCTTCACCGTGCCGCTGGAACGGTTGAACGGGGCATGGTTGCCATGAATGGCAATCTCGTTCTGAAGCTCCCACGCAAACACCGTCGAGAGCAGCGCACCGTCCGGCTCGGCATGCTTGACCGCCTCGACCAGCTTCGTGAAGAAGAGCGCCTTGGCCCTGATGTATGGTGTGCTGAGATACATCCAGTTGTAGCGGCCAATACTCTCGTCGGTATAGTCGACGCTCATGTTCGTGTAGTATTCATTGGTCGGAACATACTCCGCATCGACGATGACATGGAGGCCATGCCTGTTGGCCAGGCGAAGCAGATCGATGAAGGCGTCCAGCGCGGGCGGATAGAGATCCTCCGTGCTGGTCAGGTAGGGCCCGGCCAAACCATATTGATTCCTGGATTGATGCGCAGGGTCGCCATGGTCGAGAAAGACCCGGATAACGGTGTATCCGCTGGCCGCGATCTCCCCGAAATCACGATCCGTCCGGACGGGATCGTAGAGCGCGGCATTCATCGTGGTGTGGTACGGAGTCTGGTCGATCCAGTCCAACCGGACATAGTTGACGCCAACGGGCGAGAAGACCTTGCCGCTTTCATCGACGAACCGGGCCACCGGATCGAACGACTTCGGCGAAATCCTCGGCAACGGCTTCACGACGGCATCGGCCACGGAAGCGATCGAAAGCGATAGCGCCATACATGCGAATATTGATTTTCCTTTAGTCATTCTTTCCCCCTCTATTCCTGAAAAAAACATTTGTCAAAATCCCAGCCCCAAAGCGGCGTGGCCTTTTCCGCCTGCGCAAAACTACGGCGGACCAGCCGTAGTCTATGACGTAGGCTGGCAGTTCCCGCCGCACTCCAAAACTTTTTATTGCGGCCAAGCGACATCGATGGAGTAGAACCCTTCCGGCGTGGCCGACACTTCGGAGGCATTGTAGGATCCATCGCTGGTGGCGTCGAGCGTATCCACAAGCTCCGCGACTCCGGAAACAAGGTTGGTGCGGAACCAAACCTGGTAGGTGCGGCCAGTGCGGAAATTGAAAGACAAATCCGCATCGGTGTTGCTTCCGGCCAGCGCAAAGGAGACGGTAAAGCCCACGTTGTCGCCGGAAAGATCGGGATCGGTTCCGCCGACCATCTCCAAAAGGTCGCTATCGCCGTCTCCATCGGCATCCAGTTCGCCTTCAACATTGGCATAGGGATCGCGCCCCAGATCGAATTCGGCAAAGTCCGGCGCACCGTCGCCATCGGAATCCAGATCGTGGAAGTTGGGCGTTCCGTCGCCATCGATATCGGCAATGCCTTCGGGGCGGTCGTCGATCCCGTCGCCGTCGGCATCGACCAGCACCATGGGTTTCAGGGCATTGTTGACGATTTCCCCGCTTTCGAGCATGGCTAGGATGCGGGTTTGCCCGTTCGTCTGCCACATCCAATACAGCTCGCCCTCGAAGCCGAGGTTGCGGGCCGCGTCCCGATGCGCCACCATTGCGGCCGTGGCCTGGGCGTTGTTATAGCCATAATGCTCTTTGAAGGCGCCAAACTCCCCCATCAGCAACGGCTTCTTGGTTTGGTTCCAGATGCTGTATTCGCTGCTGGCGAGGTCATTGCTGATGGAATATCCGGAGCCCGTTGGATATGTGTGTACATCGACATAGTCGAGTGTACTCCATTCGAGCAGCGAAGAAGGGCGTGCGGGAAAACGAACATCGGCCACACCCAGCGGCAACAGGCCGTTCGGGCCCGCCTTGCCGACGGCGGCATAGGTAAAAACACTGGCGGCAACCAGCGCGTTGGAGTCGACGGCCTTGATGGCAGAGACGCATTGATTGGCCCATTCCACGACATTGGCATCCATGCACTGCTGGCGCTCCACCGCAACGGCCATGTCGTAGGTGATCCCGTTGGCGGGGGTAACCGTTCCAGAGGTCAGGCTGAAGGGCATGATATTGTTGAGCATGTTGACCTCGTTGGCCAGTTCCCATGCAAATACGGCGGGGAGCAACGCCCCATCGGGTTCGGCATCGCGAACGGCCTCGACCAGCTTGCCATGGTAGATGGTCTGGGCATCGATCGCGTTCTGCGAGAGATAGATAATGCTCACATTCTCCACGTTTGCCGGAATGTTGCTGTTGGCAATGCCGGCGTAGTAGTTGTTGTGCGGCCACATGTGCAGAGTGACAACCACCCGGATATTGTGAGCCTTTGCCCGCTGGAGCAGGTCGATGAAATTGTCGAGGCAGGGTTGGTAGAGATCCGCCGTGCTTGTTGAAACAGACCCCGCCATGCCGTATTGCCCCAGCGCCTGATGCTCCGGATCGCCCGGATCAATGAAGATTCGTACTACGTTATAGCCATCCGTTTCCATCTTGGCAAAAGCCTGCTCCACCGCGTTTGAATCATAAAGCCCCGTGGTGACCGCCGTGTGATAGGCGACATTGTTGATCCAGTCCAAGGGAATATAGTTGGAGCCTTTCGGCAGAAAGATTTCCAGCGTATCCGTATTGTAAAACTTAGGATCGGTCACATCCGCCTGCGCCGCAATCCGCGGCAACGCCGATGCCGTGCAAGCCACCGCCAGTATGCCCACGAATAGCTGTTTTAGTTTTATCGCTATTGATATCACAATTGAACCCTCTTTCGTAGGTTAGGATGAACCGTATTTCAATCAACCGCTGAATAGCTAGTGTCGTGCATCACAAATAAGTTGTATTAATTTAACTCACACAGAGCCACAAAGCCACAGAGAATCAGGCTCTGCTTCGTGCCTTTGTGCCTCTGTGTGAGTCAAACCGCTCCTAATGTGGAAAATATTAATCAAGTCTATTTATGTTACAGCACACTAGCGCGTCACAGCCGTCCCACGACCACGTGGCAACCAAATATTTTTACCACGGAGGCACTGAGATACGGAGCAGTAGCAAATCTCCGAGCCTCTGTGTCTCCAGCGAAGCGGGCGGTGGGAAACATGTATGAAAAAGAAAATGGCGGATGGTTGTACGGAGCCTTGCCAACAACTCTCCTTTTCAGTGTTTAAACCTTAACATTGGAAAGACCGCACCACCAAGGCAATGCGGTCTTTCGTCCATGATGGAGAATGGAAACTAGATCGTGAAACGCTTGCGGATCCACAGCAGGCCGCCGCCCATCAGACCAACCAAGCCCAGCGTGGCCGGTTCCGGAATCGCATACAGGGTGGTTTGGCCCGGATTGATGTTGTCGTAGTCCGCCAGAACCGTACCACTGCCGCCATACGCCGTGATATATCCAAGCGAAGCGACGTAGAGCAGATCGCCCGAACGATCGCCATCAATGATCATGGTACCCGCAGTGATATCCATGGTGTTGTTGGCGCTTCCGTTCAGCCCAAGCCCGGTGGCGTTGATAACGCCGCCATCCAACTGGAGGTGGCCTGTTCCCGCCTGATTCATGTTGTAGGCAGCGGTATTCACAGTTCCGCCGAGCATATTGAACGTACCGGTTCCCGCCAGGGCAGGATACAGCCCGGCTCCGACGGTGATGTCGCCGGTATTGGTGAAGGTTGAAACGCCGCTTGCCACATTGCCAAGAATCAGGTTGACACTGGAGTTGAGGGTTCCATTGTTCACAAAGTCAGCTGTGCCGGCATGGAGGTACGTGTTTCCGCTCACGGAAATCAGACCGTTGTTCAGCACGGATCCGCTATCAGCGGTATCGTTAGATATTATAATCTGTGCGGCAGTCAGGTCGCCGCCAGCATCGACAGTCAGGCTACCGACAAATCCAAAAAGTCCGATCGTCATATTATTACCCACAGCCCCGGCACCATCAACCGTTGGCGACCCCCCGGTATTCAGCCAGACATCATCGCCAGCACCCGGAGCCACGCCACCATCCCAGCTCGCACCGGTGAACCATGAGTCGCCAGCTCCACCATTGAAAACGATTTGAGCTTGGCTCGATGTCGCAGCCATGACAGCCGCAACCGCCACAAGTGTCATTAGTTTTTTCATTGTACTTCTCCTTATTCTCCTTGCACTCCCTTCCGGTCGGCGCGGGCGCCCGCCCGCTGAAACCGTCCGAAACAAGAAACGCAAAATCATCTATCTTTATCTGTAGCCGGGGTCGATGACCCCGGTTCGCCGTTAAAGGCCTCTCTAGTTGTTTTGAACCCGTAGTCGAATAAAGGTTTTGTCCGCCGTGTTCGGAACCGTGTTGGTGACGTAGTCGAACAGTCCACCCGTCACGTTGGTGCCGCCTGTGGAATAGCCGGAGTCGACCCAGGGAACCACGATCATATCCGTGGTGGTTTCCAGCCAGTAGGTCAGGTTTTGGTCGTCCGTGCGCTGGGCATGGATATAGACCATGTTTCCGCCGCCATCGCTTTCAAAAGTCGGCTCCAAACCCTGGTCCGCATCGTCGGTCGGGTCACCGCCCAGGCCATACTCGCCGAGGTTCTCGATCGAGTCGCCGTCATAGTCGTCCAGCTCGGAGCCGATTTCCACGCCCCATGTTCCCGCCCAGGTGGCGAAGGTGTTTTCAAAGACCTTCGCGGTGAAGGCATCCAATGAAACCACGGTTTGTGCTGCCACAGCACCGAGGTTATACGCCCCAAAGGCCAGCGTATAGCCGGAGATATTCGCCGAAAGATCGGTCATTCCTCCCAGCAGTCTGGTATCTCCATGGGTAAGATCCCAGCCAGACCGGTTGATGACGGTTGCGCCTTCCACATCGATTGTCGTGTTCGTGCCATCGAGGGTATAGCTCAGGGCTGTGGGCAATCCGCTAAACCAAGCCTCTAGCTCAGCTGAAGGAGTTCCGGCAACCGACTTCCAGACGATGAGCCGCCACAGCGCTCCCATGCTGGGATAATCAAGGTGTTCCAGGACAAAACTCACTCCTTTGTCCATATGATTAGGGTAGAAGTAGCCATCGACATCATCCCCGATGCTGCAATAGAAGGAGTTTCGATTGTTGGCTCCAGCCAGCGAGGCGGTAATGTTGGCAATATCGAACCGGATCGATGTTTTATGATTGTAGAAATCATACAACGGCGCTCCGCCGATAGTGGTCATCGTGCCCGTCTCGTCGGTCAAGGTGCCGACCGCTGCCCAGGCCGTGTCGGCAGTGGATCCTGAATCCATGACCATCTGCCCGCCGGCCTGCGAAACGGCAGCCCCGGGGCCGTTGGCGCTCACCGTCCAGTTTGGATTGAATCCGCCTGTCGTCACATCGATGGCGACATCCTCCAACGTCACTACCGTTTGGGCGGTCGGAGTGCCAAAGTTCCGCGCACCATAGGCGATATAGTAGTCCGCAATGCCGGCTGAAAGGTCGTCAATGGAACCCACCATGCCGATCCAATTCGGAAGTGCTACAGTAATGTTCGCCCCCTCGACTTGAATAGAGGCGTTGGTACCGTTGAGGGCATAGGTCAAAGCCGTGGGTAGTCCATCAAAATAGGCAACCTCTTCATTGTCATAAACTCCGCCATCCATGACGGCATACATAAGGCGCCAGTCATCCAGGTAGATCAAATGTTCGAGACGGAATTCAATGTAGTCGGTTGCATCCACATCCCCGAAACGGCAGATAAACGTGTTGCGCTGATCCGGTCCATCCGGTGTGCCGGCCATGGATGCGATGTCGAAGCGGGTCGATACCTGGTGGTCGTAGAAATCGTACAACTGCGCCCCGTTGTAGGTGGTCACGGTACCGGCTTCATCGGTGAGCGTGTAGACCGCCGCCAGAAGTGCGTCCGTCGTTCCGCCCGTATCCATAATCAGCTGCCCGCCGGTCTGCGTGACCGAAGACGGTGAAGGTGCATAAACCGACCAGTTGGTGTTGAGCGTCCCGGCGCTGAAGTCGTCGTCCCACATGCTTGTTGGCGGCTCGAACCCGTCGTCCCACAACACGGTGGCCAAGGGCTGTTCGACCGTGAACTCGGTCCGCGCATTTGTGCTGTCATAGGTGGCCACGATGCTCTCGCCAGGGATGGCAGGCGCAATGTAGCCGTTGGCAATCCAGTTCGTGCCGGTTTGGTCGCCGTTCACGATAAGCCGTGCACTGCCTTCCATGTTGATCTGGCCCGTGCCGTCCAGATTTGGATCAC
>JBDLHZ010000038.1:0-12475 GCA_039715135.1 Verrucomicrobiota bacterium | reverse complement strand
AGATTGATCTGGTGGACCGCTTCCCCGAGCATGATGCGGAGCCCGTCTTTTTCCCCAAAGGTTGGGAGAACCTCGATGCGGTTTGTCTGGCCCAGTTCAGACGAACCAAATTCCAACGTCCATTCAGCCACTGTGTCCGTCGTGTTGGTATCGTTGAATTCCGTGATAACGGCGGCATCCCACAATTCGAGTAGTTCGGCGACGGCCCGGTGATCCGCATCCCACATAACCGGCTTGGCCACCGTCCATTGGCCGAATTTGTCGGAAACCAATTCAAGCTGTTCGGTGCCGCGCGCCACCGATATGTAGGAAACGTCTTTTATTGGAAGCGACAGCACCCGCGCGTCGCGCAGGTCGTCGTGTTTGATATCCAGCAGATCAAGTACTTCGGCCTTGAGTGAAAACACGGAGGTATCGTCCGCCCGCCGGGCATAGACAAACCCCGGACGGTCTGCGATTTCATCGCCGATCACCAACATGCGCGAAGTGCCATCAGCCCCACCCAAGGAAATTTGACGGGTTTCACCCTGCAATCCATACACGGAAAAGTCGGAAACATTTTCGGCCTCGAAACCCTCGATGCGCAACCGATACAACCTCCCGAGCAAATCCTCCATGGCCTTGGTATCTGCCGCCGCGGCGAGGGGCTGCTGGATTTGCCACTCCGACTTGGTATCCTTCAGGATTTGGATAAAACCGCTGGAACCCCGGATTTCAACGCGCCGCACCCCGGGAATCTTTCCGGAAAACAGCGTGCGGTCGCGCAACGCATCGGGTTGCGCCGGAATAGAGGAGAGCAATGTGTCCGAAACCGTGAAGATCTCGTCTTCGTCGCCCTGCTTGACATAGAGCATATCGCCCAGCGGAGTCTTGCGCCCAACCAACCAGCGGTGCCGCCCATTGTTGTCGATTGCCGTGATTTCAACGGTCGGCTCGCTGAAGCCATATTCCGCAGCACCCAGCCCGCGCATCTCCAGATGCTCGGCCGTAATCGTCGTTCCCTTGCCGATCGAGTTCAGGCCCGCCATCATTTGGTACACCAGCGCAACATCGGCACGGCCCAACCCGCGCTCGGTGCCACCCGTCATCCAAACCCCGTTTTCCTTCACGCAGTCCACCACAAGGTTGGTGTGCTGGAACTGGAGCGAAACGAGTGTATCGGGGTTGAGGTCGAACAGCCTGACCCGCCGGATTTCCTTCGATGGAACCTTGGTGCGCCACACCTCCTGAAGCCAAATGAATGTGCCCAGCACAAGTATACCAACGAGGAGAACCAACGTGGAACGACCTTTTGCCATAACTACTTCCTTCTCCGAATCCACACCAGCAAGCCGGCCACTCCGGCAATGAACGGGATACCCGCAATGTTGATCCAAAACAACCTGCCCAGTTGCTTGCGGGTCAGGCTCAATTTGATTTCCTCGATCGGCTTCGGCGCAATGGCCATCAGCTCCTCCCGGTCAAGCAGCCAATTGAGCGCGCTCATGAACAAATCCTGGTCCCCGCCGGCCAAGGCGCCGTTCGAAACAAAATCCGAATCGCCAAACACCACCATGCGCGACGGCCTGATCTGCACATCGAGCATCTTCTGGGTTGCGCCGCGCTCCACGGCGACGGCCAGCGAAAACGATCCGCGCAGGTCGCCGGTATTCTCATCGTACTTGGCGGACGGTTCGTCCACCTGCGTCTCCGACCAGCTCTTTTCCGAAGTCATGGCCAATTGCACCACGGTGGGACGATCCTCGGCCTCCGCCGCCTGTTTATCCATCAACACCACGGGTTCGATCGACCGCGGAAGGTGGAAGCGCGCACCGGCATCGCCCATGCGCAGGGTGATCGGATGTTCATAGTAGGTGCGTATGTAGACATCGCTGCCCTTGAGCGTGTTTTCCGGATCGAGCACAAAATCGTTTCTCAAGGCCACGCCCCAACGCCGCAACATGGTTTCCAGCCCCGTCTCTTTCAACGCATCCAGCAGAACCATCACCCGCCCGCTGCGGTTCAGATAATCTTCGATCATCTCCGCCTCGGTATCGCTCATTGCCTTGGAAGGCCCCGCAATGATCAGGGCGGCGGCATCTTCGGGAATCTGTTTTTCCCCCGTCAGCATGAGTTCCTTGATTTCGAGGTTGTCGCGGAAAATCACGGTTCCGATGGTTGAATAGCCGATGATCTGGTCGAACTCGGTCACACGCCGCTCGCCGTGCCCGACGAGAAAGTAGACCACCGGGGTTTCGCCCTGCACCAGCCCCTGGATCGCGCTGGAAAAGGCCTGCTCCCCCTTGAAGGCGGAAATCACGGGCTCCCTGCGTCCCTTGACCATCTGGTAGTCGGCAAGGTCGGCCTCCCGTACCACCTTGCTCTTCCCCTCGATGTCGAACACGACCACCTGGGCCTCGGTCAGCCCGTATTTCTTGGCGAGTTTTTCCGTGCGCGCCAAATCGCGGGCGGGATCGACCCACTCCACATGGATGTTGCGCGATTGGTATTGGTACTCTTCCAAGAGGTTTTCAACGTCGGAATAGAGCGTATGCTCCTCCTGGAAAAACACGATCACCTCGACACTATGTTCGAGTTCGGCCAGCAAGTTGGCGGTTTTTTCGGAAAGCGCATAGTATTGCCGTCCACTCCAGTCCCACCGCTGCGAATTGCTCAGCGCAATGAAGTTGACCAGTTGCACCAGCACTAAGGCAAGCAGCACGCCGGCAGCCAGGTTCAGGTTCGAAAGAATTCGTTTCATCTATGGTTCTTTTCCTGTTTCGAGATGCGGGATGCGGGATGCGGGATCATGATTCCTCAAAGTTGTTGTGTTGTTTTTCTACGCTTTGGATGAATCTGTTAAGTTTTCCGCCCAGCTCGTTCAAATGCTCCAACAATGAGCGGTAAAGTTCCTCATTCGTCAACGATCCAGTTTCAAACAGCGTTTCAAGATGGTCGATCGTCTCATCGCAGGAGGCATGGGAATACGTCAAGAAACGAATAAAGTCCTGTTTGTAGCGTCTGCGGCCATATCCTTCCACAATATTGCTGCGCACCGATTTCACTGAACGGCGAATCTGCGATCCTACCTCATAAAGCTCAAACTTCGGCAAATCAGCCAAGGTCATCTTATGGATTTCAATGGTCGATTGACGCGCCAGTTTCCAAATCTCCAGATCCTTGTAGTTCATGTTCGTCTCCTACGTATCCCGAATCCCGTATCCCGCATCTCGTATCCCGAATCCCGCATCATGTTCGTTTGTACTCCACCACCTTCACTGCGGTGAACAGGAACCATGCCGTGTAGGAGAGATAGAGCGCAATGGTGCGGCTATCCACCATGCCGCGGGAAAAATCGAGCAGATGGGCATACGGCGAAAGGTATTGCCCCACGATCCGGACGGACGGATTCGGCGACGTATAAGCCATGAACAGCGTCGAGAAAAAGAAGATGGACAACAGTGCAAAGCCTGAAATGGCCGCAACAATCTGGTTCGATGTCAGGCTCGACATCAGCAAGCCAATGGCAATGTACAACCCCCCGACCAGCCCGACGCCCAGAAGCCCCGAACGCAGCGCGCCAAAATCGGGAAACTGCAACGCCTCCGCCGGGCTGAGCTTTTGCTGGACGACCGTATACGCCACCACCGGAAGCCACAGCACCATGTAGAACACCAGCGAGCCGGCAAACTTGGCCGCAACCAGGTTGCTCGCCGTGAGCGGCGTGGTCAGCAACGACTCCAATGTTCCAAGCTTCCGCTCCTCCGCAAACAACCGCATCGTGATCAACGGAACGATCACCAGCAGGCTAAAACTGATCAACCCGCCAAACGTCTGCTGCGTCGCCATGGTCAGCGACTCCCCATCCGCCAACTGGACGAGCAGCCACCAGAAGTTCAGTCCGGTCAAGACCCAGAAGAAAAACATGACGACAAAGGCGATCGGCGAAAGGAAGCAGGTGCGGATCTCCTTTTTGAAGAGGCTCAAAAACGTACTCACTGCGCACCTCCATCGTTGCGGGTGATCTGGACAAAGGTGTCTTCCAGCGAATGCTCCTGTTCGGTCAGTTCGCGCAAGGTCCACCCTTCCGTAACGGCCAGGTTGAACAATTCCACACGCATGGCCGGCGAATCGGCTTCGATCTCCAGCCACACCCAGCCGTCGTTGAGTTCGCTCGCCGAGCGGATATCCATGCCTTCCACTTCGTCGATCTTGGCGACGGCTTCATCCTTGCCGGCCATGGCCTCCATCTCGATCACCGTACACGCATGCAGCTTCTTGTGAAGGTTCGCCTCCGTATCGGCCGCGACAATCCGGCCTTCATTGATAATCAAGATGCGTTCACAAATCGCCTCGACCTCCGGCAGGATATGGGTACACAGCAGAATCGTGTGCTTCTCGGACAGCTGCTTGATCAGTTCGCGCACCTGCCGGATCTGGTAGGGATCGAGCCCCACGGTTGGCTCGTCGAGGATCAGCAGCTCGGGATCATGCACCAGACTGTCGGCCAGGCCCACGCGCTGGCGGTAGCCTTTCGAGAGCTGCCCGATTATGCGCTTGCCAACCTCGGTCAACCCGCACTGCTCCTTCACCTCGTTCATCTTGGCCTTGCGCGCCGGTGCCTTCACGCCCTTGAGCTCGGCACGGAAACGCAGGTATTCATCGACGCGCATTTCCGGATAGAGCGGGCAGCTTTCCGGCAGGTAGCCGATGCGGCGGCGCACCTCGAGGGGTTGCTTGGCAACGTCGAAACCCGCCACCTCGATCTTCCCGGCATTCATCGGAAGATAGCCCGTCAGCATGCGCATCGTGGTGGTCTTTCCCGCCCCGTTCGGCCCGAGAAAGCCGACGATCTCGCCGCGCCCGACCTCGAACGAGACATCATCCACCGCCACGCGCGCCGGATATTTCTTCGTTACCCCAGAAACCTTGATCATAAAAAGCAATCCATCCCGTTAAAGTCCGGCATTATGCCCGAACCCGTTCCCGAGTCAAGCAACCCGACTGCCCCAGAAATAGGGCTCAGCAAACGCCACAATCCTTGCAGAGGTTCTTGACCGACCGGTTCCACGTGGCCTCCCCTTCCTTGGAGAAGAAGCAGCCGGGGATTTCGCCCTTGCCGCGGTGGTAGGCGACGCACTCACAACACATGCCGCGCTTGTCGCAACTGTAGGTGCAGGTGCAAAACTTTAGGTTTTCGACTTTGTTTGGACAGTTTGTTGGCATGGTTTTCTCCTTGAGTGCGCAGACACCGTCGGCGCTTTCCACCCACAAAAAGCGGAGACGGGGTCTCCGCACTCCAGATTTTTTACGTATCCCGTATCAGTTCATCGACTGCATCGAGGAACTTGAACATTTCAGGCGCCGTGCCGATGGTTATGCGCAGATAGTCCTTTGTGCGTTCGTCGTTGCCGAACCAGCGCACAATGATGTTTTTCTTGCGCAACTTCCCAAACAGGGCTTCCGCCGTAATGTCCGCCGGTTTTACCCACAGGAAGTTGGCCTGCGACTCGCACACCTCGAACCCGAGCTCCGACAGCTTGTCTGCCACCAGCTTGCGCGTCTCGACAATGGCCTGGACGTTGGCGTGCATCGTGTCCTGGTCGAGGATGGCCACGCGTGCAATCTCCTGCGTGAGGTAGTTCACGTTGTAGGAATCCTTGATCTTGTACATTGCGCCGATCAGCTCCGCGTTGCCGACGCAATAGCCCAGCCGGATGCCGGCCAGCGAGTAGGACTTCGAGAGCGTCCGCGCCACCAGCACGTTTTCGTACTCCAGCGCCATGTCCATGCAGTTTTCATCGGCAAAATCGGCATAGGCCTCGTCGATCAGCACAACGCCGTTGAAATCCTTCACGAACGGTTCCACATTCGTCTTGGAAAACTGCAGGCTTGTCGGCGCATTCGGGTTGGTCAGGAAAAAGAGCGAAGCCGCATAGCCGGCCGGCATCTGCCAGTCGAAGGCGGCATCCAGCGCAACCGGGCGCTTTTCCACATCCTCGATGTCGGTCAAAACCGGATAGAGCGAATACGACGGATCAAAATAACCTACCGAGCCGTCGCGCTCGACAAACGCGCGGATGCACAGTGCCAGCACCTCGTCCGAGCCGTTGCCCACAAATACATTCTCCACATCGCAACCGTGCAGTTCCGCAATCGCCTTGCGCAGCTCCATGCACGCCGGATCGGGATAGCGCGACAGCACCGCAACATCGACCATAGATAGGATGTCCTGCACATCTGCCGACGGAAGGTACGGGTTCTCGTTCGTATTCAGCTTAACGATATCATCATCCTTCGGCTGCTCCCCAGGAACATAGCCCGACATCACCTGCACCGACTTTCTAATTAAATCGCTCATAATTCCCCAATCAACGGATTCACGGCCACCACGCCGCCATAATCCTGTCCCGTGTTAAAATCCTCGCTCCAAAGCTCCCTTGCGCCCGACATCTGCGCGGCCGCAATGATGCTTGCATCATAGAACGAGGTGCCATACCTATGATGAACATCCATGGCTAGTTGCATCAGCCCACATGTGTTTTCGATGATCCGCCGCCGCATGTAGTGTTCCACTACCTCCCGGAAAAAGGAGGGGTCGCCGCCTTTGCGAATCATCGTTACATAGAATTCCTGAAGAACCTGAATGCTCAAGGCTATCGGTTGTTGGTTTTCCCAAAGCTCATCCAACCGACGCTTGGCCAGTACATGCTTTTCCGGATCGGTATTATCAAAAGAATACACGAGAATGTTGGTATCAATAAAAATATCAACGCTCATGAAGCTCATCCCGCGTGAAGGTTTTCCCTCCATAGGCAGGAGCCTCCTCCATGGCCTTCATAATGAAAGCCTTGGCCTCTTCATAGCGGACATCCTTCTTGGTCGCCTCCTCCACTGCCTGCGTTATCCAAGCCGAAACCGACATATCCTTCTCAACCGCAATATGCTTCACATCCTTGAGCAACTGCTCATCCATTCGTATTGTAATGTTTTTTGTCATACCAACCTCCTGCACACATCTTGTATTGCACATTTTGCGTGCAGGATCAAAGCCTTTTTGGACTGCGGTGGCAAGCGAAGCGCGATACCGCTCTGGAGTGCGCCGACACCGTCAGCGCTTTAAAAGCGGAGACGGGGTCTCCGCACTCCAAACTTTGTTTTTCACTCAAACCGGATGGTGGCGGAGCGGGCGTGGCCGTCGAGGGTTTCGATGCGGCCAAAGGCTTCGACCACCGGAAGGGTGTCCTTCAGGTCTTCCTTGGTAAATTGGATCAGGCTGACGCGGCGGCGGAAATCCTCCACCGTCAGGCCAGAGAAATAGGCCGCCGTCCCGCCCGTCGGCAGGACGTGGCTCGGGCCCGCCGCAAAGTCGCCCACCGACTCCGGTGTCCATTCGCCGATGAACAACGCACCGGCGTTCTCAACCTTGTCGACCCACTTTTCGGGATTCTTGACGATCAATTCCATGTGTTCCGGCGCAAACAGGTTGCACAGCTTCATGCCTTCGGCCACGTTCTTGACCACCACAAGGAGCATGCCCTTTTCCAATACCTGGAGAATCGGCTCGGAGCGCAAAAGGGTCTTGGCCTGCTCCAGCACCTCGGTGCGCACCGCTTCGGCCTGCCTTTGCGAAGTCGTCACCAGCATCGCCTTTTCCGACCCGGTTCCGTGCTCCGCTTGCGAAAGCAGGTCAGCAGCGACGTGCTCCGGGTTTGCCGAGCTGTCGCACAGCACCGCAATCTCGCTCGGGCCGGCCACCATGTCGAGCGCCACATCGCCATAGACCTGCCGCTTCGCGGCGGTCACATACGGCCCCCCCGGACCAACGATCTTCCGAACTTTGGCAATCGTCTTCGTGCCGTAGGCCATGGCTCCAATGGCGTGGATGCCGCCGATCCTGTAGATCTCCGTTGCCCCGGCCAGATCAAGCGCATAGATAATGTAGGGGTTCAGTTTGCCCTCCGCGTTTGCGGGCGAGCAAGCCACCAGCTCCTTGACCCCGGCCACCTTTGCCAGCGTCAGGGTCATCAGCGCCGTCGAAGCCAGCGGTGCCGCTCCGCCGGGAATATAGGCACCCACGCGATCGAACGGCACAAACCGTTCACCGAGCATTCCGCCCTTCGGCGTTTCCATCTTCCAATCATCGCGCAAGCCATTTTTGGAAAACGCCACGATGCGCTTGTGCGCCTCCTGGGCGGCCTTCTTGAAGTCCTCGTCGACAAGCTTCCTTGCCTCGGAAATCTCCCCGGCCGAAACACGGATGCGGCGGTTGGAAATATTGGAGCCGTCATACAGGCGCGCGCAATCGACCACGGCCTTGTCGCCGCGTTCCTTCACGTCCGCCAGAATGCGCGTGGCGGCCTGCATCGCCTGCTCCTCCACGGAAGGGCGCAGGAGAAAATCCTCGACCTTCTTGTATTTCTTATCCGTGCCCCACTTTACAATCGGTGCCAGATTCCTGCTCATATCAAACCTTTCATTTCCAATTCACTGGAAACCCATGCAAATCATCGCGTCCACACCTAACCAGCGTGGCGCAGTTCCACATCAATCCTCTCGGACAAAAAAACCTTCAATAACGACTGGTATGGAACATCCTTCTTGTTCGCCAAAAGCTTTAGCTCATCCACCATCGACTCAGGTAGCCGCAACGAAATCGTTTTCGTGGAGGGCTTGAGCTTTGGAAGCACAACTTCCTCCGCATCCGACCAATCAATATAATCGACCGAGCTATGTGTTTGCCAAAAACGCCGCTCCTCGGCTTCCGTCTTGAATTTTGGGATTTTCTTCATGCTCGATACCTCGCTTCCTCGTCTGCATCCATATCTCTTGCCGAAATGATTCGAATCAGGTTTTCCTTAACTACAAATACAGCAAACAGCAACCGCCCATGATCTGTCCGCCCAAAGGCATAGTATCGGGTTTCAGTTGCCGAATGTCCGAAGCCTCTCTTAACAATTAAAGGCTGGTTGAAAAATATCTGCTCACATTCTGTACGGGAAACCTCGTGCTTGTCCCAATTCTTGGTCGAGTTTCCTTCATCCCACTCGAAACCCGCGCAATCGACCAGAATATCCCTCGGCTTAACCATGCATCGTGTATATTATGAACATACACATGCGATCAATGCTTTTTTGCGGCAAACAACATGCTATTTCCCAATGCAAAACCGCGAGAAAATATTGTCGAGCAGCTCGTCGTGGTAGACGCGACCCGTCACCTGACCGAGGAAATCCAGCGCGGAGCGCAGGTGCTCGGAGGCCAAAACCGCGTTCTCCTCCACATTTTCATTCAAATATGCGCGCGCCTGCTTCGCCTCTTTGTGGGACCGGATCAGCAGGTCGCGGTGCCGTTCGGAAATCACCGCATGCGGCGGAGCATGCAGATCCGCGCCCTGCTCCAGCGTCTTGGACATTGCCGCTTTCAGCTCGTTGATCCCCGTTCCGGTGATCAGGCTCGCTTCAACGATACGTGATCCGTGATTCGTGATTCGTGATAACCGATTGCCTAAATCTGTTTTGTTGAGGACCACAATGCTTCGTTCGGAATCGAGCTTTTCCAATCGCCCACGGTCTTCCTCTTCCAACGGATGGGAAGCATCGACAATATAGACCGCCAAATGCGCCTCCTCGCCATGCGCTTCGGCGCGACGGATACCCTCGGCCTCGATTTCGCAATCGGTTTCGCGCAGGCCGGCGGTGTCGATAATCCGCAACGGGATGCCATCGAGCACGAACCCCTCCTCGATCGTATCGCGCGTTGTGCCCGCCGTGCCCGAAACAATGGCGCGGTCGAACCCGAGCAAGGCATTGAGCAACGTTGATTTCCCAACGTTTGGGCGGCCAAGGATAACGACCCGCGCGCCCTCGCGCAACAGACGGCCTTCATCCCAGGTATCGAGCAGCTTATCCAACGACTGGAATGTTTCGTCCAGCAGGTTCGCAATCCCTGAAAACACCTCATCGGGCAGTTCGTCCTCCACAAAATCGAGCGTGGTTTCAAGATTGGCCGCCACTTCGAGGAAAGCGTCGTAGATAGCGTCGAACTGCTGGCTGAGCTTGCCCTCCATCTGCTCCATCGCGGCCGACGCGGCGCGGTCGGAACGTGCGCGGATCAGATCGAATATGCCTTCCGCCTGAACAAGGTCGATGCGACCATTGAGAAATGCGCGTTTGGTGAATTCGCCCGGCTCGGCCATGCGCGCGCCCGCCTCGAGCGCGCGGCGCAGGATGCGGCGCATGCCAACCGCCCCGCCGTGCCCCTGGATTTCGACGACATCCTCGCAGGTGTAGCTCTTTGGCGCGCGCATCGCCAACGCAAGGCCGGTGTCGATTTCCGTACCATCGGCCTCGACCACCTTGCCATAGGCAAAGGTGCCGTGCCGCTGGCCCGACACCGGTGTTTTATCCAATGGCTGGAAAATCTCGCCGGCGATTTCCCACACCTTGGAACCCGAGATGCGCACAATCCCCACCCCGCCCTCGCCGGGCGGCGTCGCAATCGCCGCAATCGTATCTGCTTCAGAGAAGGACATGCGCGGGATAATAGCCGTTTCCAACCACTTGTCACGCCGAAGTCGAACGGAGACGGATTGGAAAAAACAGCTTGTTCGAAAATAGTATTAGGCCACAGAATACAAATAGGTTGCAAAGTTGTTTTCGGCATGTGTGCTTACGGATAAAAAGCACGTTTCGTTTTCTTCCAACCCTGTCTCGGTTGTAGTGGTGCCTTCACCAAAGCCCGAAGTCGGCTCAAAGACGCTGAACGAATTACTGTAGAACCATTGGCCAAAAAAAGGGTTGCAAGGGGTTGCTTCGGTGATGGTGGCGGCGGAGAAAAACCCTTCCACGCCCGTGACCGGAGCGGTCTTGCGCAAATCGGATGTGAACAAAACAATACTGACGATTCTGTTAATGCTATGTGTTTGTTTTTCCTTCATCCCGAGCCCGCTCCATTCCACCATTTTATGCTTCTTGGAATCATCGCCTATCGCCGAAACAGTACTTTGCACATCCCATGCCAATGAACCCGCAAGCTCAGGTTTGATGGGATTCAACGGGTTCTTCGTGAAATGCATGGGAATGGATGCTTGTCGGGGCTTGGCAAACAATCATGTAGAACGTGCCGTTAATCGAATACGTGGCCTTTCCTGCGGAAAGAACCACGTCCTACAGCGCGGGGGAAAATGGTCGGGCGACAGATAAGGATGAATGCCAGACAGGGAGGTTTATTTAACCACGAAAAAGAGCAGATGGTTCAGGCCCAGTGCGATCAATGCAGCAAGGAAATCGTCGATCACAATCCCGAAGCCGCCATGGATGTGCTGGAGCTGCTTGATCGGCGGGGGCTTGGTGATGTCGAAAATGCGGTGAAGCACAAATCCACTCGCCAGTGCCCACGGCGAAGTCAGGCCTATCACCGTAATCGGCAACGTCAAATATTCATCCGCCACGATGCAGCCCGGATCCTTTCCGCCAATCATCTTTTCCGCCGACCCACAGATGGGAATGGCAACCAGCGTCAATGCCAGGCAGACACTGATCTGGTACCAGATGGAAGACAGATGCATCAGTCTCCACGCCAGCGGAAGCCCAAGCAGCGTCCCAACCGTCCCCGGCATGATCGGACTCCATCCCGTTCCAAATCCAACTGCAATCCATTTAATCAAATTCTTCATCCGTACTTCCCCCATTGTTTTGGCACACCTGCGCAGGTGTGCCAATACTTCATTTAAATCGATCTTTCAGTACTCCCAGCATAACGACGCAGGCTGTATCGGTGCGGAGGATGCGATCTCCCATGCTAAACAGCTGGAAGCCGTGTGCCGCAAGCTTATCCAGCTCGTAGGCCGTCCATCCTCCTTCGGGGCCGACGGCCAGCAACACCCTATTGGCATCCAGCTTACAATCGGGAATCCGCTTTCCCCCGGAAGGGTCGGCCAGCAATTTCAAGTGTTCCGAAAACAATTCATCCAACTCATCCTCCACAAACGGCTTGAAGCGTTGGCGAACCAGTACTTCCGGCAAATGCGTGCAACGCGCCTGCTGCAATCCTTCGACCAGCCGCGCGTTGTAGAAATCCGGTTCCAGTACATGGGTATCAAAATAGAACCGCTCCACCTTGTCGGCATTCACCAGCACAATGCGTCCAACCCCGAGCGCGGCCAGTTGCGCCCAAAGCCGCTTCATCACCTTGGGTCGCGGCATCGCCAGCAACAGATCGATTTGCGGCTTCGGCGGAACTTTTTCTTCCAGCACGCACTGTAGGCAAACCGTATGCGGATCGACCGCCAGCACCGTCCCCTTCCCCAACGGACCGTTGAGCACTCCGATGCGCAGCACCTTGCCCGGCTCCGCCTTCAGCACCTTGCAGATATGCCGCGCCCGTCCGTCGGACAGCACCGCCAAACCATCCTCGCGAAAATCATCCGGTTGCAGAAGAATCATGTTCATCTCGACAGAACCCCTCCTTTCACCTCATCCACTCAAAGCACCGC
>JBDLHZ010000037.1:0-12495 GCA_039715135.1 Verrucomicrobiota bacterium | reverse complement strand
AAGAACTACCAGATCACGCAGGCCGATGAACCGCTTTGCCTCGGTGGCGAGTTGGAGGTCGATGTGGATGGCGAGATGAAAACCTTCACGCTCGAACGCATCCATCAGGAGGAAAACGCGGCCAAGAACACGCACGTTGCGGGCGCGAGCCTCGTCGACTACAACCGCGCCGGCACGGCCTTGATGGAAATTGTCTCCAATCCCTGCATGCACTCCTCCGCAGATGCGCTGGCCTACATGAACGCTGTCAAGCAAATCATGGAATATGGCGGCATTTCCGACTGCAACCCTGAAAAGGGGCAGATTCGCTCCGATGTGAATGTATCCGTCCGCCCGGTCGGCCAGCAGGAACTGGGTTCCAAGGTCGAGATCAAGAACATGAACTCGTTTGCCTTCATCCAGCAGGCGATCGAATACGAGATTGATCGCCAAACCGATTTGCTGGAAGCGGGCGGAACGGTGGTGCAGGAAACGCGCGGGTTTGATTCTGATCGCGGCGAAACCTTTTCGCAGCGTACCAAGGAAAACGCGCACGACTACCGCTATTTTCCGGAACCCGATCTCATGCCGGTCAAGATTTCCGCGGAGCAGGTCGAACAGTGGCGCTCCGAATTGCCGGAACTTCCATCACAGCGCCGCGAGCGCTATGTGAAAGAGCTTGGCCTGCCGGAATACGATGCCGGCGTACTGACGGCCGACAAGGCTACATCCGACTGGTTCGAGCAAGTGATGCAGCACACCAAAAACGCCAAGGCGGTTTCCAATTTTATCATGGGCGAAATGATGCGCCTGTTGTCCGATCAGAATATCCCGATTTCCGAATCCAAGGTTACGCCCGAAAAGCTGGCCGAGATTATTGCGCTTATCGATGCCAAGACCATCAGCACCGGAGCGGGAAAACAGGTCTTCGAAATCATCTTCAACGAGGGCGGCGATCCGAAAGCCATTGTCGAGGAAAAGGGCATGGCGCAGGTTTCCGATGACTCCGCGCTGGAGGGGTGGGCCGACGAAGCCATCGCCGCCAACCCCAAGCCGGTCGAGGAATACAAGGCCGGCAATACCGCCTCCATCAACTTCCTGATGGGGCAGGTGATGAAGGCCAGCCGCGGCAAGGCCAACCCCGGCGCCGTCATGCAGATGCTCAAGCAAAAGCTGGGGAGGTAAGGAAAGAGGGGTCAGCAAGGGACGGCTTGTGCGGCCGGAAGAGGACCGGCTGCAACGAGTTTCTTGCGTGCCGAGTCAACCGCGAGGTTGAGTCCCTCAAGTGTCCGGGCGCCAAGCAAGACCATGTCGCCAGGTTCGGCAAAGACCACTTCGTCAATGGTAAACTCCTTGCCAACCCTGAGTATTGCGAATCCGACACTTCGAGTAACCACGTTCCCGTTGGCCATCACGAAGCGAAGATCCTTTTTCTCGCGATCTACACCTATTTTTTCAAGTTTTGAACCCGGAATCCAAGTGTACTCGCTTCCCGTGTCAACAAGGGCCTTCGCAATGCGAACACCTTTAGTCCGGTGTACGTGATTCTCAACCTTGCAACCTACCCGAAACGTTTCCATACCTGCACAATGCCATTTTGCCTTTTCGTTTCAATCTCTTCCTTGTGGAAGATTTTTGTTCCGGCTTTGCCGGATTGAGTTTTAAAGCGCAATCACGCGAAGCGAGTCTGGGCTTGCGCAAGACAACCCGCCTTGTTTTAAAGCGGTCTCAAGCGACCGCACTCCACATGGTTGGCCCGTTGCAATGTGCGGAATGCATGGAAATAGCGAAAACCGCTTGCGCAAAAGGCTCGGTGCGGTATGCTTCCCGTGACTGATTCAAAGGAGATTGCCATGGAAAACAACGAATCCACAAATGTCGATGATGCCAATTTCGAACCTGTTTCCGGCGAGCCTGCCGGGCCGTCCAGAACCGAGCGCCAGTGGGCGATGGGATGCCATTTGGTTGCATTGTGCGGACTGTTGATTCCAAACTTGATTTTGGGATTGATTGGCACGCTGGTTCTTTGGTTGATCAAGCGCGAAGATGGAGCCTTCATTGATGACCAGGGCAAGGAGGCGCTCAATTTCCAGATCAGCCTGATGATATACGCGTTCGGGTGCGTACTGTTGATGTTTATCGCCATCGGCTTTTTCTTGGTGTTCGCCTTGGTGATCTTTGCCTATGTCTGTGTGATCATTGCAGCAATCAAGGCCAGCGAGGGCATCGCATTCCGCTATCCGGTCTGCATCCGTTTCATTAAATAGGAATTGTTTCAATCATTCAACCAAAGCGGCTGAAGTAGCAGAGAGGAATGACAAAATGATGGACAACAAAATCATTTCCAATCCGAGGCGCTGTTCAAACAATTATTTTGTCGACAATCACTCGCAATGAGCTGGTTTAGGATGGATCGTTTAGGAACGTAAAATGGTAGGAAATGGGAACGGAAGAAACTAAAAGGAAATTCATGAGCGCAAAGATTATTGATGGGAAACAGATTGCCGCGGATATCCGCGAGGAACTGAAAGCGACGGTTGCAGGACTAAAGGAAAAAGAGATTGTCCCTGGCCTTGGAGTCATTCTGGTGGGAGCGGACCCGGCGTCGCAGTCGTATGTGACGGCCAAGGAACGCGCGTGCGAAAACATTGGCATCTATTCCGACGACAACCGTCTTCCGGCCGAGACCTCGCAGGAGGAATTGCTGGCGTTGGTGGAGCAAATGAACAACGACCCGAAGATCAACGGTATTTTGGTGCAACTCCCGCTGCCGAAGCATATCGACGAGGCCACCGTGCTGCTGGCGATCAATCCGGACAAGGATGTGGATGGCTTCCACCCCATGAGTGTCGGCAAGATGATGGTTGGCGAGGATACGTTCCTGCCGTGCACGCCGCATGGGATCGTGCAGATGCTTGCCCGTAGCGGTGTCGAAACCTCCGGGGCGCACGTCGTCGTGATCGGTCGCAGCAATATTGTCGGCAAGCCGGTTGCCAATATGCTGCTCCAGAAAAAAGAGGGGGCAAACGCCACCGTCACGCTCTGCCATACCCGTACGAAGGATGTGGGCCACTTTACCCGCCAGGCGGATATCATCATCGCGGCATCCGGCTGGCCGAATACCGTTACCGCCGATATGGTCAAGGAAGGCGCGGTGGTGATCGATGTGGGCGTGAACCGGGTGGATGATCCCAGCCGTGAGCGCGGCTATCGCTTGATCGGCGATGTCGACTTCGATGCCGTGAAGGAAAAGGCCTCGATGATCACGCCGGTGCCCGGTGGCGTCGGCCCGATGACGATCACCATGCTGCTCTACAACACGGTGGAATCGGCCAAGCGCGCAAACGGGATTTCATAAATAAAGGTCATGCCCCATTTCCGGAGAGAAGACAATGGGTTGGCGAAAAACAGGTGTAGCGCGCGCTTCCCGTCTGCGGGAGCGCGCAACCGGCTCCATGGGAATGGAAGCCGGTACCACACCGCTCTGGATTTGTCGGCAACATGACTTTTCCTTTTCCCGGGATTGAGCCATGATTTATTAAAAAGAGGAAGGATTCATTATGATTTCGGAAAAGATGCAGGACGCATTGAACGAGCAGGTGAACAAGGAGTTCTATTCAGCCTACATGTATCTGGCCATGTCGGCCTATTGCAACACGATCGGGTTGCCGGGCTTCTCGAGCTGGATGCGCATGCAGTTCGAGGAGGAGAGCCTGCATGTTACCAAGATGTACGACTATATCCTCGATCAGGGCGGCCGGGTGCACCTCAAGCAGATTGACGAGCCGCCGCAGGAATATGGATCGCCGCTCGATGTCTTTGAAAAGACCCTGGAGCATGAACAGTATGTCACGGGCCTGATCCACAAGCTGATGGATCTGGCGATCGAGGAAAAAGACTATGCCACGCAGACGTTCCTTCAGTGGTATGTGACCGAGCAGGTCGAGGAAGAGGCCAACGTGAACGATATTGTTGCACCATTGCGCATGGTGGGCGACGATAAGGGCGGCTTGATGATGATTGACCAACAATTGGCGAAGCGCGTGCCGCCGGCACCGCTCGCTCCTGCAGGATAACCGGAGGGGAAAGATGAAGAATAGAAAGTCCATGGTATGTTTCGTGGCGGCGCTGGTTGTGTGCTCCGCCGTTTTTTCCAATGCCGCGCGCAAGAATGAGATTACACTCGTCATGGTTCCGCGCGAGGATGCGACGGTCCAGCTGGGGATGGATATCGCCAACAAGTATCCGACGTTGCTCATCAGCTACAAGCTGGGTGCAAATAAAACGGTATCCCTGCATGGGTGGACGGGATCCGAGTGGGTAAATGTGACCTTGGAGAGTTTCCAGGGCGGAAAGTTTTTCAAGAAGGGGCCCGACACGGCACTGGTTGTGGAAAAGGCCGGAATCGCGGTTCCCGGGAAAATGCTGCCCTCTCCGGACTGGTGCGACAGCGCCGTCATGATCACGACCACAGAAGAGCGCCCGTTGCTGCATCTGGTGGGTCGGTACTACGATTTTTCCTTCAAGGAGTGGAAGTGGTTTGCCAAGCGCTACAAAACGGATATGGATGCGATCAATCCCGAAGGGTTGAATGTCGCATGGTATCATCGGCGCGGTGGCGAGCACCTGGTGTCGCGTGGACAACAGGGCGAATCCGATCTGCGGTACTGGGTTTCCATCTATCGGAAAGAGGAAGTCCAACCAGTGGCGCCCCAGCCAGTGGTTCCTGCCGATACGCAGACGGAAGAGGCCGTGGCGGTTCCGATGGAGGAGGCAGAAGAGCCCGGAAACCCGCTCACCAACGATGCCCCGGCGGCAGTGATTATGGGAGCGGACGAAACCGCGGTGAAGGACACAGCCCCGGAAAATCCGGCGGAGCCAGCTCCGGTAGAAGAAACCGCGGTTGAGGAAAAGGTTCCGGAAAGTTCGGACGCACCAGCTCCTGCGGACGAAGCCGCAGTTGAGGAAAAGACTCCGGAAGACCCGGAGGCCCCGGCTCCTGTGGACGAAGCAACGGTTGAAGAGGAAGCGACGGAAATCTCGGGAGAGATGTAATGAACATGTTCCGGTCCTTTCTGTTTGTGTCTGTACTCGTTCTGTTGTCGGGGTGTGTCGGCAAATCCATGGAGGCTGGGGACGGGAAACCGGCCCTTCCTCTGTTAATGATCGCCCAGAACGGTGATGGCGACGTGACCATTGAATGGGAATCCAGACCGGGCTTTTTCTATACCATCTACTATCAAGTTACCACCGACGCTGATTGGAAGGTGTTGCGAAAGGCACACCGCATGCCCGGCACGGGCCAGACGCTGACCGCCTATGATCGCGTAAACCCCAATCGACCACTGCGCCGCTACCGCGTCCTGCCTGAAGAGCAGTAGAAATCTGGAGTGCGCTGACACCGTCAGCGCTCTGGGGTTTGGTCTTCCGCTGCGCTGACACCGTCAGCGCTTTCAAAGCGGCGACGGGGTCGCCGCACTCCAGGTTTTTCCCCTCACAACACCGGCGCCATTAGCGCGCAGAGGTTTTCGCCAAGCTTTTGGATTGCGGGGCGGCGGAGCCATTCGTTGAGGTTGAGTTCGGTGCTCAGTGCCAGGTCTTCCACCACCATGAGCTTGAGTTTGGCGACGGCGGATTCGTCCTCGAAGAGCACGGTGGTTTCATAGTTCAGCTCCAGGCTGCGGACATCGAGGTTTGCGGTGCCGACGAGCGCGATGGTGCCATCGACGACCATGGCCTTGGCGTGGATGAAGGGGGGTTGGCGCAGGAAGATGCGCACCCCGGCCGCCAGGAGTTCCTCGTAGAGCGCCTTGGAGGCGAGGCCGGCGTAGAAGTGGTTGTTTTCCTCGGGAACAACGATGCAGACATCGACGCCGCGGCGGGCGGCGGATTGGAGTGCCTTGAGGATATCGCTGGTCGGCACGAAGTAGGGGGTCACGAGCAGGATTTGCCGTTGCGCCAGGATGATGGCGCCGAAAAAGGCTTCGCCAACCAGACCCGGCGGGTCGGAGGGGCCGCTATCGATGATTCTCGCCATCGCCGTTCCCGTGGAGAGCATTTTGGGGAAATGGTCGGGGCTGAGCAGGTGGTCGATGGACTCTTCGGTCATGAAATACCAGTCGCGCAGGAAGGAGAGTTGCAACTCGTGCACGAGCGGGCCTTCGACCTTGAAGTGGTAGTCGCGGATGGCTTGTGTCCCTTTGGAGGTGGTGTTTTCGGTGGCAATGTTCACCCCGCCGAAAAAGGCGACATGGCCGTCGACGACCAGGTTCTTGCGGTGGTTGCGCAGGTTGATCTGGAACTGCCGCTTGAACGGGTTGGCCTGTGTCCAGCCGCAGATTTCAAGGTTTGGAACGTTTCGGTACTTGCGGAACATGCCGCCGAGGTAGGCGTGGGTGGATCCGAAGGTGTCGAACATCAGGCGCACCTTTACGCCTTCCCCGGCCTTGGCCTTGAGTTCGTCGAGGAACTTGCGGCCGGTTTCATCGCGGTGGATGATGAAGCTCTGCATGTGAATGTGGTTTTTTGCGGCCCGGATGGCCTGAAGCATGAGCGGATAGGCCTGGTCGCCGCAGAGCAGGGGGGCAATGTCGCTACCGTCGAGCAGCGGGTGCTCGGGGTTGAGCGTGTTGATGGATTTGTTGAGTTGCCGGCCAAGGGGGCTTTTGATGCCGGCCAAGTCGGCGCGATAGTCGAGATGGCGGGCAATGAACGGGCCGGCGTCCTCGTGCCTTTTATTGCGCTGGGCCATCATAAGCTGGTTGGCCGCCTTTTTTTCCAGCCCCTTGGCGGAAACCCGGTCGACGCCGAACGCGAGGTAGAGCAGGGGGCCGAACAGCGGGAACGACCACGCGACGAAAATCCACAGAAGGGTTGCGCTGGCGTTGCGCCGCCGGTGCAGGGCGTGCAGAACCACGGCGATGAACGCCATGATGTGCAGGGCCGTGCTGAACACAACCCAGTATGTGATGCCGAAGTCTTGTTCCATGTGGCGGATGTTAAAGGGCGCGGGAATGGAAATACAGGTAAAAACGCAGGTCGGGAGTTGCCATCTGGCGGGAAGGGTTTAGATTTGTGCCATGAGGTTTTTGCTATACAACATCTGCTATGCCACGCACGGCAACCAGCTCAAGTTCCCCTTGCTTGGAATGCTGGGGCGTACCCACGACCATTTGGACGAAATCATCGGATTCATCAAGGACGTGGATCCCGATGTGATGGGACTGGTCGAGGTGGATAGCGGTTCCTACCGCTCGGGCCGGAAGAGCCAGGTGGAAAAGATTGCCGACGAGCTGGGGCACTTCCACTCCTACCGCTCGAAATATGCCGAGGATTCAAACTGGCAGAATATTCCGATCTACAACAAGCAGGGCAACGCCTTCCTGGCCAAGGACACGATCCATGGCGAGAAGTACCACTATTTCAAGCGCGGCATGAAAAAGCTGGTGATCGAGCTGGAGCTGAAGCATGTCACCTTTTTCCTGGTTCATTTGGCGCTCAGCTACAAGGCGCGGCAGGATCAACTCCTGCACCTCTACCATATGATCAAGGCGACCGACCGTCCCTATATCGTGGCGGGCGACTTCAATGCCTTCCTCGGCGAGAAGGAACTCCAATTGCTCCAGGCGGCCACCGGTCTCCAGAGTGCCGACAAGGAGATGCAGCCCACCTTCCCGAGCCATAACCCCCGG
Organism: Verrucomicrobiota bacterium; assembly: GCA_039715135.1. Lineage (GTDB taxonomy): Bacteria > Verrucomicrobiota > Kiritimatiellia > Kiritimatiellales > Pontiellaceae > Pontiella. The sequence continues at coordinate 4,825 of JBDLHZ010000037.1, read as the reverse complement.
CGGCATCTGGATTTCATTCTCCACAGCCCGGAGATCAAAATCAACAAGTTCGAGATGCCGCGCGTTCAGCTATCCGACCACCTGCCGCTGATTGTCGACTTCGATGTACAGGAGGTTTAGGGCAGGTGCCTCTCTTGTGCCTTGAGCTCTCGAAGAGAGCGGGTGTGAGTATAATACTGATCAAGTTAATCTGACATCAGTTCCCCTCCAGAATGGCGCAATGCACGGGCTGACACTTCTTCCGGGATGATCGTGTAGGACAAGCCTCTCCGAAGGAGGGCTTGTGAATTCTCGACACGAGGGTTTTCTGGAGTGGGCTTCGTCTTCAGTCTGGTGCACAACATCCGGCAGGATGTTTCAGTTGAGATTCCATGGAACGGCGTATTCGTTTTCGCCGAGTTGCTCCATGTTTTCCGCAGGTGCGATAATCAGGCCGGGGGCTATCCTCCGGTCTGGATAGTCTCTGCGCAAGGCCTGGATGCCTTTTGTGTCCTTTCGGGAGGGTCTGCTTGCCAGCTTGATTTCAATGGGGTAGAGGGTGCCGTCCCTTTCCAGGATAAGATTAACTTCGCTGCCGCTGTGAATGCGCCAGTGATGGAACGCGGCCTTGCGCGCGAGGGGTGCCATCAGCTTGCGGATTTCGGAAACGACGATGGTTTCGAACAGCGCTCCGGTCATCGGGTGTCCATCCAGGGCGTCCGGCGAAGTGATCCGCGTCAAATGGCAGGCGAGGCCTGTGTCGGCGAAATAGCCTTTGGGCTTGGATGAAATTCGCTTGATGGCATTGCCGTGCCATGCGGGAATTTCAAACCACTGGAATGTTGCCTTTAGAACAGCCAACCATCGTCTGGCGGTTTGCGGGGTTGTGCCGATTTTCCGCCCGAACTGGCTATGGTTGATTTCCTGCGCAGTCAAGGCGGCGGCAAGCTGGACGGAGCGGCAGGGTGTCGCCATTGGCGATGTAGGGGGTGATCATGAGGGTGCTGGTGTTCCACCTCCGGTGGATCATCTGCTCGCGCAAGAGCTTTATAACCATGTCGATTTCGCGGTCCCACGAAAATCCAACCCCGGTGAGTTTTTGCCCATTGGACATGCCTTCGTCTGGCGGATTGGTTCCTACCACGCCGATGTCTTCTGGAACGCGCCGTCCTGCTGCCGCCAGTGCGCCGACGACCTGCTCGGCCCGGTGCAGCGACATGCAGGCAATGGTGGTGTCGACGGGAATTTCTTCGAGCAATTTCAAAATGCCGGATGTGTCGCGCAAGCCGATGTCACCGCCCCTGTCGATTTTCAGCGACTCCACGCTGCAGTCGGCGACCGCCTTGCGGTAGCCGCGCAGGAAGCAGTCGTGGACATACGGGGTAAGGATCGGGCAGGGGAGAATGGCAATCCGGCTCTTTCCTCCTTCGCGGATGGCGCGGACGGTCAGTCGATAGAAGGCGGCTTCATAGTCACTGGTGATGCATGGGGCGCAGCGGTGATCCGGCTCGCACCAGAAAACGAGGGGGATCCTGTCTTCGGCAAGTTCCCCCTCCGCCTCCCGTGGGAAGGGAACCAGCGAGATGATGCCTTTGACCTCGTCTCCGAAAATGCCATCTTCTTGGTTCAATTCACCCCAGTCCTGGTTTGCAGCGATGTAGACGACCTTGGTTTGATAGTTTTGCTGTTCCGCCTTCTTGATGAAGCGATGGAGCAAAAGCTGTTCGTAAGCCAGGAACTCCATCTCCTTTTCGTTTTGCGGGTCGGAAAGCAGGGCGATTCCAATGGTACCGAGCGGTATGCGCCCTTCGGGCATCATGGAGGAGAGGAAGACCCCGGAGCGGTTTTCCCCCCGCACGTAGCCTTCCTCTCCCAGGCGTTCGATGGCTTGCTGCACCGGCATGCGGCTGACTCCGCAGTGGTTGGCGATGGTCATCATGCTGGGCAGTTTTTCGTCGATTTCCCAGCGCCCGGCATGGATTTCCTCGCACAGGATGTCACGGATCTGGTCGGCCAGTGAAATCTGGCTCGAACGGGTAATGGGATGGTCGAAAAGTTTTGAAGTATCCATGCTCTTCAATCTGTCATATGGATCGATGGATATCAATGATAAAAGTCTTTTGGGCACACGCGGAGAGGCGCATCTACACGCACAGGTTGGAATTGCCCAACGGTTGTAGGACGTACCTCTCCGTTTAGGAGGGCGCGTGTGCGGTGGGTGCGCGGGAAAAACGCGACCCTTTCCGCCTGTGTTGGCACTACGCCGTGACGTGTCGGGGATCGAGAATGGATCAGAGATTCCCTGCCTTGACTTCGTGTCCTTTTTCCTCCTTCATAGAAATCCTTTTCCGGCCGATCCCGACGGGCGGGTGGCTCGTGTCGGCGGAAGGGGAATTAACAGGGAAGGGGAATAGGCATGAAGAAAATTTCACTGGCAGTAGCAGCTTCGCTTGCGTTGGTGGCGGGATGTACGTCGGTCAAGGTGGCCGATTTTGGTTCGATCCAGGAGTACACCCTGAAGAACAAGTCGGGCATGGAGGTGAGACTCACCAACTATGGGGCAATCATCACCGCCATCATAACGGCTGACCGCAATGGCAACATGGCGGACGTCACCTTTGGCTACAACGATGTGTCGGACTACATGAACGCGGTGGATAAGCCCTATTTCGGCGCGGTGGTCGGACGCTACGGCAACCGCATCGCCAAGGGTAGGTTCACCGTCGATGGCGAGGAGTACGAGCTGGCCACCAACAACAACGAAAACCACCTGCACGGTGGCAAGATCGGTTTCGACAAGGTGGTGTGGGATGCCGAAATCATCGGATCCAATGCGATCCGTTTCACCTATCTATCCAGGGATGGCGATGAAGGCTATCCCGGCAACCTGTCGATCGCGGTCACCTATACCCTGACGGAGGAGAACGAGATCCAGATCGATTATCTGGCAACCACCGACAAGGCTACGCCAGTCAACCTTACCAACCACGCCTACTTCAACCTCAAGGGCGAAGGAGAGGGCGACATCCTCGGCCACGAGCTGATGCTCAACGCCAAGGGCTTCACGCCGGTCGACAAGGGCCTGATCCCCACCGGTGTGATTGCCCCGGTGGCGGGGACCCCGTTCGACTTCACCGCCGCCAAGCCCATTGGCCGCGACATTGGGCAAACACACCAGCAGCTTGAATACGGGGGGGGCTACGACCATAACTTCGTGCTCGATAAAGAAGGCAAGGAAGGCGAGATGACGTTGGCGGCCACCGCCTACGAACCGACCACCGGCCGTTTCATGGAGGTCTTCACCAAGGAACCGGGCGTCCAGTTCTATTGCGGTAACTTCCTCAAGGGGAACCTGGTGGGCAAGAGTGGCAAGAACTATGTCCATCGCGGCGGATTCTGCCTCGAAACCCAGCATTTTCCCGACAGCCCGAACAAGCCGGACTTCCCGAACACCATCCTGCGCCCCGGCGAGGAGTACGAAACACGGACGGTCTACCGTTTTTCAGCGCGCTAATCCTATGCTTCCACGCACCTTCAGTTAATTAGTTGTAGGTGGGGGCGGTGACCCCGCCATGGAGCAGGAAAAGTCCAGTTTGCCGGATCCGGGGTCACCGCCCCCGGCTACAGCTTTTTAAGACGATGTCCTACGGAGGAGGGGAAAACAGGATGAAGGTGAGACGAATGGCGGGAAAACTCATAGTCTTCGGAGTATTGGCCATCTGCTCGCCATTTATGCAAGCCTACGCCATCCATCCCGACCCACCGGGGCAGTGTGCAGATGGAAAACCGCCGGTCAACGAGGCCTATTTGTTCGCCCACATGATGGAGGGCGACTACGGACGGCTATATTATTCCGTCAGTCTGGACGGATTGCACTGGAAACTGCTTAATGGCGGCAAGCGCATCACCGACGACTATCAGGGGCATGCCGATATCTGCAAGGGCCACGACGGGCGCTACTATTTGGTCGGCAACCGCAGCGATGAAGCGCCGGACATCAACTTCTGGGTGTCGGACAATCTGGTCCATTGGACGCGCTACGGCGACGTGGAGCCGGAGCTGGAAAAAACGCCCGGCTATACAAACGCGCTCCAGCGCATCGGCGCGCCCAAGCTTTTCTACGATACCGATTCCTCGCAATATGTCCTGACATGGCATACACCGCATCTGGAACCCTTGCCGCCCGATACCGAGCGGTATTGGGGAAGCCAGCGCACCTTGTATCTTGTGTCCAAGGATCTCAAAACCTTTTCCGGCCCGCCGCGCCGATTGTTTGATCGGGACATGGGCATGATCGATGTAATCATCCGCAAGCATGCCGGACGGTACCATGCCATCATCAAGGACGAACGCTATCCCTCTCTGGACTGGGTCACCGGAAAGACCATCCGCATTTGCAGTTCGGACTCCCTTTTCGGGCCGTACAGCAAGCTTTCGGCGCCGCTCAGCCCGAACTTTCGCGAAGCACCCATGCTCATCCCATCCCCCGACGGCAAGGCGTGGTATCTCTATTACGAGCAATATCCGGGCGTCTCCTATGGCCTCTCTGTGGCGGCCGGTCTCGACGGGCCGTGGTATCAGGTTTCGGGCTACACCTTCCATCCGGGTTGGGACAAATACGCCCTGCCGCCCAAGGTGCGGCACGGTTGCATGATCCCGATCTCACGGGTGCAGCACGACGCGATCGCCAAAGCTTTTGGAAATGCGCAGGAACCAGCAATGACGGGGCAGGAAAAGTAGGAATGACCCATTTCCGGGGAACGCTTGAACCGCTCCCTTCGGTCACTATTTCCTGTTGGAAATTATCATTCCTGTTGGTCATGGCCCTTGCGGTGCTTCGGGTGAA
>JBDLHZ010000036.1:0-12798 GCA_039715135.1 Verrucomicrobiota bacterium | reverse complement strand
TCCGGCTCTTTTATTGTCTTCGTGTGCATCTGCGAATACGAACAAACCCGTGCAGTTGCACGTCCGCGACTTTGGTGCGGAGCCTTCTGCGGATAATATTCATTCTGCATTGAACGCCGCCGCCGAGGCGGTCAAGGCCATCGATGGTCCGGTGGAAATCCTTTTCGAGCCGGGCGCGGTTTATCGTATTTCCCTGCCGGACGATACGGAGCTGGCGGGTATCGAAAGCCGCTTTTCGGATCAATATGCCTGGACCATCCGCAATGCCACCAACCTAAGCATTAACGGGCAGGGTGCCACGCTGCTGATTACCGATCCGGAAATCGGCGGGATCGCCATGGTTGATTCCAGCCACATTGAACTGAAAAACTTTTTTGTCGACTATGATCCGTTGCCTCATTTCGAAAGCACCATCACCGCCGTAAACCTGGAGGAATACTGGTTCGAGTTGAAAATCGACGACGGCTTCCCGGAGCCGGACAGCCCCAACTTTGAACGCGCCAAAGCAGCCTATGGGAACTGGGGCCTGACCATCCGCGACGAAGGCAACGGCCGCGTCCGCTACGGCCCTGCCGCCATCTTTGCCGACCGCTGGGAAGACGTTTCAGCCAAATATATAACTGAAACACAAAGACTCGAAGAACACCAAGAACACCAAGAAAACGAAGCAAAACAGCTTGGTGACCTTAGTGCCTTGGTGTTTAAAAATACTCTGGCGCGCGTTTGGCGCTTCTATCCCTCGAAGGATGGAAGCAACTTTAGCGGACTGAATAATCCGCTGCGAACCTCCGGCCTGAAGGTTGGCGACCGCTATGTCCACATGGCCCGCAACTGGTCACAGATCTTCAAGGCGGAGGATTGCGACCACGTCCTCTGGGAAGGGCTTACTATTTATGCCTCGCCCGGCCTCGCCTACTATCCACGCGGCTCCAGCCACCACACCATCCGCGACTGCCATAACGCCATCAAATCCGGCCGCATCTTTTCCACCACCTCCGACGGCGTCCACGCCCGCGGCACCCGCGGCCACCTGCTCATCGAAAACTGCTCCTTCGACGGCATGGCCGACGACGGCATCAATGTCCACAGCTCGGCGCTCTCCGTCGCGGAGGTGCTTGCACCCAACCAGATCGCTGTCAAGAAACACACCTTCAGCGTCCGGCCCGGCGATCTCCTTCAACAAGTCCGCGCCGCCACCGCAAGCATCATGGAACAGGCAACGGTTCAGGCGGTGGCGGATCAGGGCGGCACCTGGCTCGTCACCCTCGAAAAGCCGTTGGCCAATGTCGTCGCTGGCGACAACTTCTACAACCTCTCCGAAGCGGCGACGCCCTTCACGGTTCGCAACTGCCATTTCAAGAACTACCGCGGCCGCGGGGTGCTCATTAGTGCTGTAGGCGGAACCATTGAAAACTGCACCTTTGAAATGCCGGAGGGCTGGGGCATTGTGCTGCACTACGAAACCACTAAGTGGGCCGAAGGACCGCTCGCCTACGACCTGAAGGTGCTCAACAACACATTCCATGGAAAAGGATCGCCCGACCACGCCGCCATCCGCACCGAAATCACCACCCCCGGCGGCGCGGAGGTCGATGGCCGCCCGTTCCACAATATCCGGATCGAGGGCAACCGCTTTCATGACTATGCCCAGCCGGTAATGGATATTCACCATGCCCGCAACATCACCATCCGCGACAACCGGGTCTTTTGTTCCAGCGAGACTCCCCGCAAGCGGGCGGAATATGCCGCGATCGAGCTGTTCGATTGCGAAAACGTCACCATTGAAGAGTTGGCCGTGGAAGATGCCAAGGCTGGCGCGGCGGTAAAAATCGCCGCCGACTGCGCGCAGGATATCAAGATCGACACCGAAACCCTGAAACTCGACATGGCGGAAGGCTGCAAGCCCATTCTGGATCAACGTAAGGAATAGGAAGGAACCCAACGATGAAAAAACACATCTTAGCCCTGCTCTCCATGAGCGTCCTGCTGGCCGGTTGCAAAAAGGAGGAAGAAAAATTCAGTGGACTGAATATGAACATGGGCAACCTGTACCGAATGTCCGATGCAAAGACCCGCTCGATCAGCGGCGAGAACCCCACCGGCGAAAAAGGCAAGGGCGGAATGGCCACCCTGAAGGATGGTACCGCACGCGTCGCGGCGCGTGAGTATGGACAGGGCTGGAAGGTGAATCCCTGTGCCTACCTTGAGCCGGGCGAAAAAATCACTGCGGCGGATATCCAGGGCGAAGGGGCCATCCAGCATATCTGGATCACCGTCGACAATGTCGACCCCCGGCTGTGCATTCTCCGGATCTACTGGGACGATGAAACCGAACCGTCCGTCGAGGTTCCGGTCGGTGATTTCTTTGCCGCCGGATGGGGAAAAGGGGCTGACTGCTGGCCTTCCATCCAGTCGCTGGCGGTTTGCACCAACCCGAAGAACGGCTTCAACTGCTACTGGCAAATGCCTTTCCGCAAGCGTTGCCGGATCACCATGGAAAACATGAACGACACCACCATGGTATTCTTCTACCAGGTTGACTATGCCCTGACCGATGTGCCCGACGATGCCGCCTATTTCCACGCGCAGTTCAACCGGGTGCATCCCCTGCCGCACATGGAAAACTACACCATCGTCGACAACATCAAGGGCAAGGGCCAGTATGTCGGCACCTATCTGGCGCGCGGCACCTACGACTACGGCTGGTGGGGCGAGGGCGAAATCAAGTTTTTCATGGATGGCGACACTAAATTCCCGACCATCTGCGGCACCGGGGAAGAGGACTACTTCTGCGGCTCCTATGCCTACACGTTTAACTGGCAGCGCCAGGACAACGGCGGCGTGCCGGCCTATGATATTTTCGACAGCCCCTATTCCGGTTTCCACTATTTCCTCGATGATGCGGCGAAGTCCTATGTAATCAAGATCGGACAGTATCGCTGGCACATTGTCGATCCGATTCGCTTTGAGAGCGACCTCAAGGTCACGATCCAAAGCCTGGGCTGGCAATACCCGGAAGGCGAAGACCAGAAATACAAGCACCTGCCGGATGACCTCGCTTCCGTGGCCTTCTGGTATCAGCAGGAACCCCACAATCCGTTCTCAAAACTGCCGTCGAAAGAAGAGCTTGTCGTTAAGAAAGAAAAGACCAGCCGATTATAAGCCCGCCGTCCAGAACCACTGCAAAAACATAGCCATCGAACAACTGAACATAAAATAGATCCACAGATTACGCAGATTTTCACAGATTTAAATCCTGATAATCTGTGGATGAGAAACATAACGATGAAAAAACACGAACACCATGAAACGCCGCCGGAAGACAAGGTCTCCGTAAAGCATAAGACAGGCTTTGGCCTGGGAGCCGTTTCGGAATGCATCATGGCCAACTCCATCGGGCAGATGGCCAACTATGTCCTCAACCTCGGCCTAGGCGTACGCCCTGAGCTGGTGGGCTGGCTGCTCTCCATCCCGCGCATCTGGGATGCGTTTACCGATCCCGTCGTCGGTTCGTGGTCCGACAACATCCGCACGCGCTGGGGGCGTCGCAAGCCTTTCATCTTTTCCGGTGCCATCCTCTCGGCGATCATCTTTTCCGCCATGTGGTTCCTGCCGCGCGGCTGGAGCGAGATGGCCTACTTCTGGTACTTCCTCGGCATGTCGCTGCTCTACTACACCGCCTTCACCATCTGGGTGGTTCCGTGGTGCGCCATGGGGTGCGAGATGACCGACGACTACAACGAGCGCACGAGCGTCCAGGCCTACCGCACCTTCTTCATGTCGGTCGGTGGATTTGTCCCGGCCTGGCTTTTTGCGCTGACGGAACTTCCGATCTTCACCGACGGCGTTCAAGGTGCGCGCTACGTGGGCATGGGCACGGCGGTGGTGATGCTGTTGTTTGGCCTGTTCCCCGTTTTTCTGGGAAAGGATAACTACAGCGAAAAGGTGCAAAGCCAGGCCAAGGCCGGTTTCGTGCACAGCATGAAGGCGACCTTTAGCAACAAGCCCTTCCTGTTGCTGAACACGATTGTCCTGATCGTCTGCGCCGGACTGTTCATGGTCAGCAGCTTGGATCCGTATGTGGTTATCTTCCATGTATGGGGCGGCGAACAGGCTCCGGCATCGATCTGGATCGGCTGGTCGGCGCTGGCCTATCAGGTTAGCGGCATCCTGTTCGTGTTTCCCGTAACGTGGGTGGCGAACCGCTGGGGAAAGAAGTTTTCCCTCTCTTTCTTCCTGTCCCTGTCCCTTGTCGCCGCATTGCTGAAATGGGTCTGCTTCACCCCGACCCATCCATGGCTGGTTGTCGTTCCCTCCTTCCTGCTCTCCTCCGGGTTGTGCGCGCTGTGGACGATCACCAATTCGATGCTGGCAGACATCTGCGATGTCGGCGAACTGGAAACCGGCAAGCGAATGGAAGGCGCCTTCAACGCCGTCGCCGGGTGGATCCGCAAGGTCGGCATATCCCTTGCGTTCGCCATTTCGGGCTATGTGCTTGCCTGGACGGGATTCAATGCGGCGCTGAAGGCGGAGCAGGCCGCATCCACCATCTTCTGGATGCGCATGTTGGCGGTAGTGGTTCCGGCGGCAATGATTGGACTTGCCTTGATCCTGATCCCGTTCTACACCATTAGTGAAGCCAAAGCCCACGAAGTTCGCGAAGAGCTGCAACGCAGGAAAAACAATTAGTCTCACACAGAGCCACTAAGCCACAGAGACCAATCGATTTCTTTGCGGCTTTGTGGCTTGAGCGACCAAAGGAAGCGGGTGTGACAAATTAATGAAAATTCATGGAATGCCAATTAACCGAATGCTTTACCGAGCCAGCTTGCTTGCGCTTGCATTGCTGCCGACGCTGGGATGTGCTGGAACCTCCCGGCCCGTTCCGGAGTTCCAGCGGTTTATCGAGAAAACAGAAAGCGGCCAACCCGTTGTGGTGGCCTATCTCGGCGGCTCCATCACCGAAGGGGCGACGACCTATCCAATGGTTGGAACCGACACCTTCGATCCCGAAACCGACAGCTGGCGGGCACTCGGTTATGACTGGCTCCGCGAGCGGTTCGAGCAAAAGCCCGGCCAGTTCCTGCAGGTCAATGCCGCCATCGGCGGGACACCGAGCCTGCTGGGAGCCTATCGGCTTGAGCAACACGTGCTCCGCGAAAAGCCGGATATGGTTTTTGTCGAGTTTGCCGTCAACGACAACGAAGTTGCACGACTGACCCGCGACCATCCCGATGCCCCGCGCTCCATCCTGCGCACCAACCGCTCCATCGTGGAGCGTCTACGCGCGCAAAATCCGGACGTAGCCATCTTCATGCCCCTGAGCCCGCGCCGCATGCTGGAAGGCTCCGCCCACGCGGCATGGGGGGATATTCTGGATCTCGGCCACGACCAGACGCGCCTGGCCGCCGAATCCCTGCGGGTTCCCTATGTCAGTTTGCGCGAAGCCTTCTACGGCGATCCGCCCCGCCCATCGGACAAACCGCTCTATGACGGCATCGACAATCCCGGCAACTATGTCCATCCGGCTCCCTATGGGCATCAGGCCTACGCCGAAGCCGTACAGCAGACGCTGGAAAAAATCTTCGAGACAGGCACGTTCAACTTTGACCGTACCGCCGCCGTCCCGGTGGCTTCCCCGGCAAAGCCGAAGCTGCTTTTCCCGGAAACGCTTATATCCCATTCCGACGGTTGGAAAATTGAAACGCTCGATAATCAGGCCGCCCCGATCATGCGCGGAAAAAGTTGCCTGGTGCCATCCGGCAAAGGCGCTCTGGAATACCGCTTTAAAGGCTCTGCCGCCGCCCTGTGGTTCGACAGCCGGACCACAGGAAGTCTCGACCTCTTCCTCGACGGCAAGCAAATCGGCACCTACGGCGGCGGAAACTTCCTCGGGCGTTTTGTTCCGCTGGCCGACGGGCTTGATGATTCCGTCGATCACACGCTCCGACTCGCTCCGATCTCTGATCCGGACACGACACGCATACTCCTGCGCGGCATTGCCGTCGACCTCGGAACCAACAAAGAACTGAAGGTTGCCGACGTTGAATTGATCTACACCGAAGACGAAATCCCCATCCGCTACGACGGAAGCCTCTCCACCATCCGCCGCAACGGGGAGATGCACTTTTTCCACTCCTTCGGCTGCCGCTTCCCGCCGGTAGGCGATGAAGCCGGATCGAAAGTCCGCCGAAGCCGCCACTCGTGGCACAAAGGCACCCCGCTTGATCCGCTCAAGACCCACCTCTTCAGCAAAACCGAAGAGGAGCTTTGGGATTACAACGGCTACTATCAGGAAGACAACCTGACCGAAGAGGGGATCTGGATCCTCGGCATGCATGAATGCCCGAACGGCGACTTGCTGGCCATCACCCACGCCGAACTCAACACCACAAAAGACTGGCGCGACACCACCTTTGCCATGGGCATCGGCTACTCCACCGACAATGGGGCCAGTTGGACCTACTGCGGCGAAACCATCCGCCCGGCCGACGACCGGCAGAACAGCGGCGGCGGAGCCTACATTATCAAAGACGGCTATCTCTACGTCTACTACAACGATGTCATCCCAGCCGGCGAACTGCCGACCGATCAAAACCGTCTCCACTGCGTGGCCCGCGCTCCATTGGATGAGGTCATCGCGGGAGCCAGAAAGCACGAGGTCACACCCTGGTTTAAATATGCCGACGGCAAGTGGGAAATCCCTGGTCTCGGCACCAACCAGCCCGGCGAAGACCTGATTCCAACCATTTACGGAGCAGAAGATCTCCACGCCGATGCCGCCTACTGCACCGCGTTCGAAAAATACCTCCTGACCATTCAAACCCACGAAAACGGTAAACTGCTGCTCTTCTCCTCCCCGGACGGACTGAACTGGGAAATGGAAACCGTGATCGACAGTAATGACTACGAGGCGCTACAGCCCTATGCCGCCTTCGTCGATTTCAACGGCCCTTCCGCCGACTGCCACACCGTCGACGGCGACTTTTACCTCTATTTCCCGCGAAAAGGCCCCGACCACGACTATGACTATATGTACCGTTGCAAAATCACCATCGAATAACGAACAAACCGCCTTCTTCATTCGACATTCCTGATTCAATATTGGATATTCTAGCGCTATGAGCGACAAGATTCCCATCATTCACCGAAGCTATGCCTTTGAACATGCGGATTTTCCGATGGGCATCAACTTCAACAAGTACCATCCGGACTATCCGGAGCACAGCCACGAGTTTTCCGAGCTGGTCATCATAAAATACGGCACGGGCATCAATGTGGTGAACGGCGTAAACTATCGCCTCGCCGCCGGGGATGTCTTTGTGATCCCCAAGGGCAGCGTCCACGAATACCGGGAAACCGACCATCTCGGTTCGTACAACATCTACTTCGACAACAAGCAACTGAATCTGGAAAGGTGGGATGCGGGGTTGCTGGCGGGCTACCACGCGCTCTTCCTCATCGAGCCGGTCTATCGCCGGAATGCCGACTTCAACAGCCGCCTGCGGCTCAACCAGGAGCAGTTGATCCGGGTTTGGGGGGTGGCCGAACTGCTGGAGCAGGAGCTAGTCGAGGAAAAACCCGGCTTCCGGTTGATGGCGATGTCGCGCTTCATGGAGATCGTTTGCCTGCTCTCCCGTTATTATGGCGAAAGCACCGAGGAAAACTCCCTCAAGGTTTTACGCGTGGCCGAAGCCATCAGCCATATGGAGGCCCATTTCACGGAACAACTGCACATCGACGATCTCGCCAAGATAGCCCACATGTCGCCGCGCAACTTCCATCGCGTCTTTCTCGACGCCACCGGAAAAACCCCCTCGGCATACCTGATCGGTCTGCGCATCATGAAAGCGGTTCATATGCTGGAGTATTCCGACAAGAACATCACCGAGATCGCCTTCGACTGCGGTTTCACCGACAGCAACTACTTCGCGCGCCAGTTCCGCAAGCTCATGAACGAAAGCCCCGGCGACTTCCGCAAGCGCATCGCTTGAGCGAAAAACGACGAAAACGACTCGAAGGGCAAAAACGACTGGTGGTTTTTGTCCTTTATGTCATTTTGGTCGTTTGAAACCGGATTTGGAGAAATCAATGAACCTTTACGATTTGGTTGCCGAATATAAAACCAACCCGCTGGGAATCGATGTAAGGCGCCCTCGGCTGAGCTGGAAAATGGTGGCTTCCGAAAACAATGTTCTCCAAGACGCCTACCGCATCCAGGTCGCTGCTTCGGCTGAGGAACTGGCGGCGGAAGCAAGCCTGCTTTGGGATTCCGGGGATGTGGAGTCTTCGCAGTCCATTCACATCGAATATGCCGGGGAAGAACTAAAATCGGGCGAGCGCGTCTATTGGCGGGTGAAGGTCTGGGCGGGCGATGTCGAATCGGAGTGGAGCGACGGTTCCGATTTCTGGGAAATGGGTTTGCTGGATTCCGGCGACTGGAAAGCCGAATGGATTTCAACCCCGGTGGAAGACGACCTGTCGAAGGCCTGCCCCGTTCCAATGTTTCGCAAGGAGTTTGAGGCGACCAAAGGAATTGCTTCGGCGCGGGTCTATGCAACCAGCCTAGGAATCTACGAGCTTCGGATTAACGGGGAGCGCATTGGCGATGCGTTGTTCACGCCCGGCTGGACCTCGTACAACAAGCGCTTGCAGTACCAAACCTACGATGTGACCGACCTGCTGAATGAGAATAGTAACGCCATCGGCGCCACGGTGGGCGATGGCTGGTTCCGTGGCCATCTCGCCGGGTGGGCGGATCCAAACCGCAACCATTATGGCAACGAACTGGCGCTGCTGCTTCAGCTGGAGCTGGAATACGAAGACGGCTCCAAGGAAACGATCACCACCGATTCCTCCTGGAAAAACTCTACCGGCCCGATCCGCGCTGCCGATTTTTATATGGGCGAGAGCTACGACGCCCGTTTGGAAAAGCAGGGTTGGGATATGCCGGGTTATAACGATTTGGAATGGATCGATGTCAAACTTCTCGACCATTCAAAGGATATGCTGATCGCCCAGGCCGGCCCGCCGGTTCGCCGCATGTTTGAAATCAAGCCGGTTGAAATCCTGACCACACCCGAAGGCGATACCGTGATCGACATGGGGCAGAACATGGTCGGCTGGGTCAGGTTCACCATCCGGGGCAGGGAAGGGCAGTCCGTCAAGCTCCGCCACGCCGAGGTGCTGGACAAGGAGGGCAACTTCTATATTGCCAACCTGAAAGGCGCGAAGCAGGAGGTTTCCTATACCTTCGCCGAAGAGGGGGAGATCACTTTCGAACCGCACTTTACCTTTCAGGGCTTCCGCTATTTCACGGTCGAGGGGCTGGACTACACGCCGTCGCTGGAAGACTTCATTGGCGAGGTGATCTATTCCGACATTCCGCTGGCCGGAAGCTTCACTTGCTCCGATCCGCTGATCAATAAGCTCCAGGAAAATATCCAGTGGGGGCAGCGCGGCAACTTTGTGGATGTGCCGACCGACTGTCCGCAGCGCCAGGAACGCCTTGGCTGGAGCGGAGATGCCCAGGTATTCGCGCCAACCGCCGCGTTCAATATGGACGTTGCATCCTTCTTTACAAAATGGATGGCCGATGTCGCCGCCGATCAGCGGGAGGATGGGTCGGTGCCGCACATCGTTCCCTTCCTCGACGTGCTGGGCGAGGGGGGCTATGGCTCGGCTGCCTGGGCGGACGTGGCGGCGGTGGTTCCCTATACTATCTATCAATACTACGGCGATACGCGGATTCTAGAAAACCAGTACAAGAGCATGAAGGGCTGGGTGGAGTTCATGCGCAAAGAGGCGGGCGACGGCTATCTCTACAACACAGGCTTTCACTATGGCGACTGGCTGGCCTATGCCTCCGACAACTCCGACTATCCCGGTGCGACGACGGACAAGGACATCATTTCGTCGGCCTACTTTGCCTATTCCACCAGCATTTTGGTGAAAACCGCCGAAATCCTGGGCAAGGCCAAGGATGTCAGGTTTTATTCCGGGCTGCTGGAAAAAATCAAGGTGGCTTTCGACGACGAGTTTATCTCCAGGAACGGAAGGGTGGGTTCAAATACCCAGACGGCCTATGCGCTTGCGCTGGCGTTCGATCTGGTTCCGGAAGAGAAGGAGGCGCAGGCCGCCGCGCGCTACGCAAGCGACATCCGGAAGTTCGGCCACATCACCACCGGCTTTGTCGGCACGCCGCTGGTCTGTCTCGTACTTTCCAAATATGGCTACAACGAGGAGGCCTTCAATTTGCTGACCCGGAAGGAATATCCCTCCTGGCTCTATCCCGTGACCAAGGGCGCCACCACTATTTGGGAACGCTGGGACGGGATCAAACCCGACGGCAGCTTCAACACCAAGCCGGCCTTTGCCGATGCCGGCGACGAAGACATGATGAATTCGTTCAACCACTATGCCTACGGCGCCATCGGCGACTGGATGTACAAGGTTGTCGCCGGGATCGACTTTGGCGAAGCCGGGGCGGGCTTCAAGAAGATCGTCATCAAGCCCGTCATCGCCGGCGGGCTGACGAACGCCTCCGCCACCCACGAGTCCATGTATGGAACCATCTCATCGTCATGGAGAATCGACGGCGGGCAGGTGGTGCTCGAAGTCGAGATTCCGCCGAATACAACCGCCGAGGTCTTTGCGCCGGACATTGACGGCGAATACGAGAAACATGAGATTGGTTCTGGGAAATATACCTTTACGCGATAGATCGGCGGGGAGCATTAAATGAAAATACTGACAGGATGGTTGGCGTTGCTCATGGCCGTTTCAATCCAAGCAAAAGAGATGGATGGGAACATGGCCTATATCGGGCCTGTGTCTCCGGATGAACTGAGCATCCGTAAAGTCGTTTCCGACTGGGATGCGGGTAAACTGGAGGGGGCGATGGTCTCCGACTGGAAGCTGCCTGGCGGCAAGACGCTGAAATGGAGACAGGGCATCTACAAGGTTGATCCGTCGCTCGGAAACCACCAGAAGCTGATCTTTCCGGAAATCAAATCGTTGAAGCCCGGCGATGCGATGGTCTTCCACATGAAGATGAAGACCGACGCGTATCACCACCATCGCTACATCGGTGATCGGAAGGGCATCAAGCAGGTCTTTGTCGATAGCGAACTGCTGCCCGGTGACCACAAAAAGCTGGAGGCGGGCACCTATGACGTGGTGCTGGTCTACATTCACAAAAAGCCGCACAAGGACGGCATCCCCTTCACCGTCGCCAGCGCACTGAGCGGGCAGGTGCTGCCACTTCTCGAATTCTCGCTTCCCGAAATGGGTGGCAAGATCGAACTTCCGACCTATGGAAACGGTACGGTGGAATTCACCGTTGTGGACAAGCAAGGTGGCAAGAAGCCCTGCCGCTTATATGTCTACAACGAAAAGGGCGAGCCGCAGTATGACGATACCTGTCCCGACTGCTTCGAAACCTTCACCTGCGAAGGGAACGCAAGGCTGATCCTTCCGGCCGGCAAATACACATATACAGTCGAAAGCGGCAAGGAATATATGAATGCCGAAGGCACGTTCGAGATCGTAAACGGAAAGACCGTCGGGATTGCGGCGACGCTGGAGCGCTTCTCCAACATCAACGCCGATGGCTGGTATGCCGCCGACCTGCACAACCACACCTCCATCGGGCGCACGCCGCTGCTGATGGAGAGCGAGAATATCCACATTGCCTATGTGCCATGGTGGTGGATCAATCCACCCATGGGGCGCACCTCCGAAAAGACGCTGCTCGATGTCGAGCCGTTGGTGGAGCTGCCCAACAACCGCTTCATCGACACCCGCGTCGGCGAGGACGAACGCTGGGACGCCACGCTGATGTTCTTCGGCATGCCGGAGGATATTGAAATCCCGAACGCAAGCTGGTCATCCCCGCCGAGCGTCCACTTCGCCAAGGAGTTTGGCAGGATCGACGGTGTATGGGTTCATCTCGACCACATGTTCTGGTGGCAGACCCCCGCCATCCTCGCCTCCGGCGAACTCGACTCCATCGAAGTGCTCAACAACAACTTTGTCCACGGCGGAATGAACAATACGGAAGCGTGGGGCAAGCCGCGCGACATGGGAAAATATACCGGTCCTTGGGGCAATGCGGAATACCAGCAGGATGTCTACTTCAAGATACTCAATTGCGGCCTGCGGACTCCGCCCGCCGCCGGATCGGCCGCCTGCGTCGGTGGCGGACCGTTTGGCTACAACCGCGTCTACGCCCATGTCGAAGGCGAACTGACCTACGAAAAATGGTGGCAGGCCCTGCGCGAAGGCAAATGCTTCATCACCAACGGCCCGCTCCTGCGCACCAAGGCCAACGGCCAGCTTCCCGGCCACGTCTTCAAGGTCGAAGGCAAGCTCTCCATCGCCACCGAAATGGAACTCGCCGCCCGCGAAAACATCACCGAAATCCAGATCATCAAGAACGGCGACATCGTTGCGTCCATTCCTTTCAACGACTGGAAAAACGGCACAAAGCTACCTGCCGTCGAGTTCGATAAAAACGGATGGTTCCTCATCCGCGTCCTGACCGACAACGCCATGTCCTATCGCACGGCCCTCACCGGCCCATACTATGTCGAGATCGGCGAAGAGCGCTCCTTCGTCAAAAAGGAGGACGTGAAGTTCTTTCTCGACTGGGCCAAGGAGGCCGCCGGGCAGAACATTGCCCCGACCGAAGAGGAGCGCGCCCTGTTCGATAAATATTCGGCAGAGACCATCCGTTTCTGGGAGGGACTCCATCAAACCGCTTCCGGAAACTAAGGGACGGCCCAAGAATGGAATCGC
>JBDLHZ010000035.1:0-12858 GCA_039715135.1 Verrucomicrobiota bacterium | reverse complement strand
CATTCCGCACTTCGCGCACCTCGCCCGGACCTGGAAAAAGATCAGCCCGCTTCCGTGGGATATCGTCAACGACAAGCAGGAGGTCGCCAACTCCGTGGTCTTCATGCTGGGCAAGTATTCCAAGAAGATTACCGGGCAGACCATCTACGTCGATGGTGGCGCCAACAACGTGGGCGGCGTGCTACTGCCGCACGAGAAGCCGCTGATGCGCACCCCGGCCAAGAAAGCCGCCAAGAAAGCCGCAAAGAAGACGGCGAAGAAAAAATCCTAAGCACTAAATCCGAAATCCGAAACAAATTCAAAATCCAGAATGCCCAATGTTCCAAACAGGAATGTTTTTACTTTAGGGATTTGAATTTGGAGTTTGTTTCGTGCTTCGATTTTCGGATTTCGAATTTTACGAAGGAACTGTTATGGGTCTAAGTGTAGGCATCGTCGGGCTTCCAAACGTTGGGAAATCCACCATTTTCAACGCGTTGACGCGCGAGCAGAACGCCGAGAGTGCGAACTATCCGTTCTGCACCATCGAGCCGAACAAGGCGGTCGTGCCCGTGCCCGACCCGCGTCTCGACACGCTCGCGGAAATGGCCGGCTCAAAGAAGATAGTCCACGCCACGGTCGACTTCGTCGATATCGCCGGTCTTGTGAAGGGCGCCAGCAAGGGGGAGGGGCTGGGCAACAAGTTTTTGGCCAACATACGCGAAACCGATGCCATCCTTCAGGTGGTGCGTTGCTTCGACGACGGCAACGTCGTGCATGTCGACGGCTCCATCGACCCCGTCCGCGACATCGAGGTGATTGAGGCTGAACTCATTATTGCCGACTTCCAGATGCTGGAAAACCGGATGCAGCGCGTACGGAAGCAGGCGCACGGCGACAAGGCTGTGGCGGCCCTGCTTCCCGTCTACGAGAAACTACTCGATCATCTTGGCTCGGGCAAGCTGGCGCACGGGTTCGAAGACCGAAGCACCCTGGCAGGGAAGGCGATTTTCAAGGAACTGCAACTTCTCACCGACAAGAAGGTGATCTACTGCAGCAATATCGACGAAGATGGACTGCTCGAAGACAACGACTATGTAAAGGCCGTCAAGGCCTATGCCGCCGAACGCGGTGCGGACGTTGTCAATATTTGCGCCAAGATGGAGGAGGACCTCAACGGCATGTCCGACGGGGAGCGCGATGAATTCCTTCATGAATATGGCGTAAAGGAGAGCGGACTCGACCAGATCATCCACACGGGCTACCACACCCTCGGCCTCGTCAGCTACCTGACGCAGGGGCCGAAGGAGGCGCGCGCCTGGACCATCCACCGGGGCGATAGCGCCCCCCAGGCCGCCGGTGTGATTCATACCGACTTCGAGCGCGGCTTCATCCGCGCGCAGGTCATGACCTACGACGACTTTGTCGAAAAGGGCGGCGAGGCCGCCTGCCGCGAAGCTGGCCTGCTCCGCACCGAGGGCAAGGACTACATCGTCCAGGACGGCGATGTGATCGAGTTCCTGTTCAATGTGTAGGCGAGAGTTGTAGCACGGGCATCCTGCCCGTGAATCATGGGCAGGATGCCCATGCTACGTTGTGTCTCAAGGTACGAATAGATATTGCATTCTTGCTGGGCGACGTTGTAGAAACAGGCTGTAGGCGTTAGCGGGGCGGAATGCGGCGAACTTGAAATCCGCTTTCCCCTTCGGGGTGAAGCGGTACTACACCCTTGCCGCGAAAAAAGTGTAGCAACGCTTCACCCCGAAGGGGAAAGCGTTTTCCGGAAACAGGGCATGAACCTATTTTTACCCCGCTACTGCGGGGTGCCACTCGCCACGCAAATAAAGGTTTTTCTATGTCGATCTTGTCGAAACGTCTTTTTAGTTCAGTGGCCAAGGATTACCGTTCGGCGTACGGGCTTTCCACTCGCCTGATTGGTTGCGACGGGCATGTAGCCATGCCGGAAAACGTTGCCGGCATCGAAAAGCTGGCCGCGCTGAACCGGATCCGCGCGCATACGCTGGGCGAGTGCATGCGCTGGGGCGAGCCCCAGGCCTTTTACATTGCCCCCGGAATCATGAGCTGGATCGTTCCGCTCGTGGAGCGCGACGAACTGCGCGGCGGCTTGTGCGGCGGCTATGTCGTCTTGGAGGACGACCCGCACAGTACAAACGCCTCGATCAACTATTTGGTTACCGAAGGATCCCGGCGCAAGGATACAATGACGTTCATGAAGGGGCTTCCACTCTTCGAGCAGGAGCGGGTGCGCGAGGCGGCGGAGACGCTTTCCGATTTGTTCTACCAATACAGCGGGTGGCAACCCTGGGAGCTGCAGCGCAACCGCGACCGAATGCAGCAGCAACGGCAGATTGCCGAGGAGATCCACCAGCGCAAGGTCGAACAAAACAAGGCCTATCCCTACGACGACGAACGCATCCTGCTTTCGCATATCCGTGTGGGCGACCGGGCCGGTGCGCGCAGGATCTTCAACAAGATGCTCGCCGCCATGTTTCTCTATTCGCCCAAGCAGGTGGTGGTTCGCGCGCGTGCCATCGAAATGATGGGCTATCTCGTGCGCGCGGCGGTCGAGGACAGCCCGCTCATGGAGCCGTTGCTGGAGAGGCATATGAGCTGGATCGAGCAGATTGTCGAGACCCAGGATTTCGACGACCTGTGCAACGTGCTGCGCGAGGCGCTGGACGATTTCATGAATTCGATCTTCCTGCAGGGCGTCAACCCCGTCAGCCCTGCGGTGGGCAAGGCGCTCGACTATATTGCCGCCAACTATACCGAACCCATCTCGCTCGACGATATCGCCGCCGCAAGCGGACTAAGCACCTTCCGCATCGCCCACTTGCTGAAGGAAGCCACCGGAAAAACCGCCTTGCAGAACATTCACTACCTGCGCATCCAGGAGGCGCGTCGCCTATTGGAAACCAGCGAGATCAGCTGCACCGACATCGCCTATGAAACCGGCTTCGGCGACCAAAGCTACTTCATCAAGCAGTTCAAGAAATGGATGGGCATCACGCCCGCGAAGTACCGCAAGAACTTCCGCAATTGATCTGGAACATGCAGATGCTGCCGGCCATCGCGGCATTGAGCGATTCACACTCCTTGGCGAGCGGGATGGTGATTTTCTTGGTGGCGAGCTGCATCAGTTCGCCGGATACGCCGTGGGCCTCCGATCCAACCACCAAAACCGTTTTTTTCGTGAAGGCGGTTTCGTACAGGTTTTCTCCGTCATGACCCGTGGTGGCGCAAAGCGCGTAGCCGGTGGTTAGCATCCGGTCGATGTCGCTGCGTGAAACGTTCCAGATATTGCAAAAGGCGAAGGTGCCCATGGTGGAACGGATCACTTTCGGATTGAAAAGCTCGACGCAGTCACCATGGAGCAATACGCCATCGAAACCCGCGCCAACGGCCGAGCGGATGAGCGTTCCGAGGTTGCCGGGGTCGCGGATGGCATCAAGCAACAGATAGTGCCCGGTGTCCGGGAAAAACTCGAACGGGGCAGGGGTATGGCGCACGACGCCGAGGATGCCCTGGGCATTTTTTACATCGGAGGTTTTTTCAAAAATAAAATCGGGTAGCACAACGGTGTCGATCGAGTCCGGCAGGCGCGGGTCGCTTTCTCCGCCCTTGGCGACCACGAGCATTTCCAGTTTGTATTGCCTGCTTTCGTGTGCGAGCAGGGTCTCGATCCCGCGCCAGCCTTCGATGATGAAGGTGCCGCTTTCCTGCCGCGCCTTCTTCGAGGTTGCGAGCGAGCGCAGCTCCTTGACGAGCGGGTTGCTGGCGGATGTGATTTCGCGCATCATCTTAACTGTTATTTAGATGGGATCATATGAAATTAACTTGATCGTTATTATACTCACACCCGCTCCTTTTAGTCGCTAAAGACACAAAGAAAACCATTTTGTTTTATTCTCCGTGGCTTCGTGCCTCTGTGTGAGAAACAATCCCATTTTAGATTATTCATCTCCAGAGCTTGGAAAATAGCCGATGGATGTTTAGCCTGCGAGGATATTGCGGAAGAAACCATGATGGCCGACACCTTTTTAAAGCAGCTTCCTTCGAATGCGACCGTTGTTCGGGGCGCAAAACTGAGCGACTACACCACCTTTAAACTGGGCGGCTCCTGCCCGGCTTTGATCGACTGCCCCGATGCCCAGTCGCTCGCTGAAACGGCAAAGCTTCTGCACGACCAATCGGTCG
Organism: Verrucomicrobiota bacterium; assembly: GCA_039715135.1. GTDB lineage: Bacteria > Verrucomicrobiota > Kiritimatiellia > Kiritimatiellales > Pontiellaceae > Pontiella. The sequence goes on along the minus strand of JBDLHZ010000035.1, from coordinate 8,661 downwards.
CTTTCCTAGTGGTGGGGCAGGGGTCGAACCTGCTGGTGGCCGACGCGGGGATCGATTCCGTTGTGCTGCGCTACTGCGCGGAGGATGCACCGGACGTGCAGTTCGCCGGTTTCCGTGTGCATGTTTCTGGCAATACCCTGCTCGATGACCTGGTGCGGCTGGCCATTGGGAAGGGCGTGGGCGACCTTTCGTTTTGCAGCGGGGTCCCCGGCACCGTCGGTGGGGCGATTGCCGGGAACGCCGGGGCTTTCGGGCGGCAGATTGGCGATGTGGTCGAGTCGGTCCGGCTTTTGGACGGGAGCGGGCGGATACATGAAATGGCGGCGGGCGAGTTGGGCTTTGGATACCGCTCATCGATCCTCAAGCAGACGGGGGGCATTGTGCTTTCCGCAACGCTGAAACTTCAGCCGGAGAAGATCCAAACCATGGAAAAGGAACGCGGGCGCATCATGGAGCTGAGGCGAACCAAGCATCCCGACTGGCGGACGATGCCGTGCGCAGGCAGCGTCTTCCGCAACATTGAGCCAACCTCGGCGGCGGAGCGCCGGCAGGCGGCGGGCTGGTTCCTCGAAGAGGCCGGTGCAAAGGATTTCCGGGAGGGCGGTGCTCATCTCTTCGAAAAGCACGCCAATATCATCATCGCCGACACCGGCGCATCCGCCCGCGATGTGTTCAACTTGATGGGAAAGATGGTTGTGGCGGTACAGGAAAAGTTTGGCTTTAAACTGGAACGGGAGATCAAGCTGCTGGGGGATTTTTAATGGATCAAATGTTGGGGGCAGTGTCTGTCCGAATAGCACTTGAGTTCCACGCGGATTTCGCGATACTGGCGCTTTACCTATGAAAGAGGAAATCCAGAATACAGAAGGTTCGGTGGAAGCCGAAAAGCCTAGGCGGAAGGGCGGGGAGGTGCGTCCGTTGACCTCCGACGAGCGCGCTTCGTTCGTGATTGTTTCGCTCTATATGATGATTTTCTGCATCTGCACCTTCATGTTTTCGGATTCACTGGTGCTGAGGATCCTGGGCGTGACCGTTGCTGCGGGTGGAATTTTCCTGTTCGTGGCGGCCTTTTTCAACACCGAGGCTCCGGAAAAGAGCCATTCCATCCATCCGTTGCGCTCCTACCTTTTCAGCGTGTTCATTACGTTGCTGATGCTGTTCACCATTCGTTTTGTGGCTGGAATCATTGGCAATGCGGTGTGGTCGCTGGTTGTTGCCGGGGCGGGTTTGCTGGTGGCCTTGGTGGTTTTCCGCAAAGCGCTGGTGCAGGTGGCCACAACCCTGCTGGCCGTCGTATTTCTTTTTGTCACCATCAGCAACCGCAACGATATACTGGTGGGGCATATGAAATTCAAGGATGCCATCCGGCAGTGTGGGCACATTGTTTTCCAAATCGGGCCTATTCAAGATGTCGCGAACCTGTTGCTTTCCGGCAACTATATGGGCTACCTCTCCCGTATCGACTACCGCGACGAGCAGATCAATATCCTGGCCACGCGCATTGTCGTCGACACCCATGACAACGAAGTGCTGAAAACCCGGGCGATCCTCGATTTCGTAAGCAATGAAATCCATTATATCTCCGATCCCGGGGACGGGGTGGAATTCGCCAAGGATCCGGTCAGCACACTCATTGCCGGGGGCGGCGACTGCGAGGACCAGACCCTGTTGCTCTGCTCCATGCTTGAAACCGTTGGCGTGAAAACCTACATAGCGTTTACCGCCGACCATGTGTTTGCGCTCGTTCGGTTCAACCAAAGCCATCCGGTTCCCGGTGTTGCTCCATACCTGTTTGTCGACGAGATTCCCTGCTATGCCCTCGATGCCGCCGATCCGGGAGCTTCGATTGGGGATTGCGTCTCCAAGCCCTACACCGTTGAACGGGTCTTCGACGTGCGCCGCAAAACCCCAGTCAAGTTCTCGATTGTCCGAAGATATTGAACCACGAAATACACCAAACACACGAAATTCCTGCAACGAATGAATGTAAAGCAACGAATAAATCACATCTTTCCTTCTGCTAATTCGCTGCTTTACATTCATTCGTTGCTATTCCTTATGGGGTACTAGCGAGGTGATATCATGAAAATCATGGTGGCGCGGATTCCCGAGGAGGGATCGTCCTACGATGGAAGCGATCCCGGGGCGGTGATGGAGCTGGCTGGCGACCCCTTTGCCAGGGTGGAGGGGGATGTGCAGTATGCGCTTCAGGCCCAGTGCGTTTCGGAGGAGTTGATTGTACGCGGAACGCTGTCGGTCGACCTCGGTTTGAAGTGCACAAGATGTTCTGAATTTTTCTCGACAACCGTGACCGATTCCGATTTTCTACGCGCTTATTCCGCATCCAAGGAGATTGATTCGGTGGATATTACACCGGATATGCGGGAGGATCTCCTGCTGCACATTCCGGCTTTTCCGGTGTGTAGCGAGGGATGCAAGGGGTTGTGCGCGCAATGCGGCGCGGATCTAAACAAGGGTTCCTGCGATTGCGACGCAGGGGAGCGACCCAACCCGTGGTCGGCATTGGATAATCTGGATTTATAGAGTTTAAGGAGGATTGCGATGGCAGTTCCAAAGAGAAAGACATCGAAGAGTAGAACAGCGAGCCGCAAGGCCCAGAACATGAAGAAGCCGATTGCCCGTGCTTCGAGTTGCGCGCAGTGTGGTGCGCCGCAGCAACCCCACCATGCCTGCCCAAGCTGCGGGTACTACGCTGGACGCCAGGTTCTATCGGTTGCCTCCGAAGAGTAGCTCCCATGCGTATCTCGATAGATGCGATGGGTGGCGATCACGCCCCCCGGGAAATTGTTGCGGGAACATTGCAGGCGGCTAAAAGCCTGCAGGGAATCGATAAACTGTTCCTTGTTGGCGATGAAACCGTAATCCAGGCCGAGCTCGAAAGGCACAAAGGGGCTGTTCCCCCGTGCATCGAGATCGTTCACGCCTCGGAGGTGGTGGAAATGGGCGAATCCCCGGCCGTGGCTATTCGCCGCAAGAAGGACTCCTCCATTGCCCGTTCGATCGAACTCGTGAAGGAAGGCAAGGCCGGTGCAATCTTTTCGGCCGGGAACACCGGGGCGGCCGTGGCGGCCGCCACGCTGAAGCTCCGGACCCTGGAAGGCGTAAACCGTCCGGCCATCGCAACCGTCATGCCTACTCCGGAAAATCCATTTGTCCTGCTCGATGCGGGCGCGAATCCAGACAGCACGCCTGAAATGCTCCAGCAGTATGCCGTAATGGGCAGCATCTATTCGCGTGAGATCCTGGGGGTTGGCAATCCCTCCGTCGGTCTCCTGAGCATTGGCGAGGAGGCGGCGAAAGGCAACGAGACCACCAAGAAAACCTTCGGCCTGCTGGAGCGGTCGCATCTCAACTTTATCGGCAATGTGGAAAGCGGCGACCTCTACGGCGGCAAGGTCGATGTGGCGGTGTGCGACGGCTTTGTCGGCAACGTCGTGCTGAAAACCAGCGAAGCCGTTGCGCGCATGATTTCCAAATGGCTCAAAACCATGTTCCGCGCCAGCCCGCTCCGGATTCTAGGCGCCCTGCTTTCCCGAGGGGCTTTCAAGGAGATGAAGTCGCACGCCGATCCGTCGACCTATGGCGGTGCGCCGCTGCTCGGTGCAAACGGGGTCGTCATTATCGGCCACGGGTCGTCGAACGCACTGGCCACCTTCAATGGAATCCGCGTGGCCTCCGAAGCCATCGATCACGACGTAAACCATTTGATTGAAGCTGAACTAAAGCGTATAAACGCCGAAAGCTAGTATTTCACGAACCGCGACCATGGAACCGACCCGCACAGTTTCAATCATTGGAACGGGATCGTATGTGCCTGAAAAGGTGCTCACGAACCAAGACCTCGAAAAGATTGTCGACACCTCCGACGAATGGATCTTTTCCCGCACCGGCATGCGCGAACGGCATATCGCCGCCGCCGACCAGGCGACATCGGATCTAGGCACGGAGGCGGCCAAGGCGGCGCTGGCCGATGCCGGAATCTCTGCCGAGGAGATCGACCTACTGATCGTCGCGACGCTCTCGCCCGACATGCTTTTCCCCAGCACCGCCTGTTTCGTGCAGGAGCAGATCGGTGCCAGGAACGCCTTTTGCTACGACCTCGGTGCGGCCTGTTCGGGCTTCCTCTATGCCCTCGACACCGCCAAGAACCAGATTGCCAGCGGTGCGGTGAAAACCGCCCTTGTAATCGGCGCGGAAAAAATGAGCACCTTTATCGACTGGGAAGACCGTGGCACCTGCATCCTTTTCGGCGACGGTGCGGGGGCGGCGGTGTTGCAGGCCGGAGGCGAAGGCCGCGGCATCATGAAATCGGTCATGGGTTCCGACGGTTCCCTTGCGGATCTGCTCTGGACGCCGGGCGGCGGAAGCCGCAATCCCGTCACGCACGAAATGATCGACCAGCGGCAGCAGTATCTGAAGATGCAGGGGCGCGAGGTGTTCAAACACGCCGTTGTGCGCATGACCGAGGCGGTCGTCGAGGCCTTGGAAAAGAACAATGTTACGCTGGACGAAATCAAGTGCCTCATCCCGCATCAGGCGAATATCCGCATCATCGATGCCATCGCCAAGCGGCTCGGGGTTGGTGATCGCATGTATACGAACGTTGAAAAATATGCCAACACCTCGTCGGCGGCGTTGGCGATTGCGCTGGACGAAGCGGTCAAGGATGGAACCATCCAGCGGGGCGACCTCATTGCGCTGACCGTGTTTGGCGGCGGCTTTACCTGGGGTGCGTCTGTGTTGGAGTGGAGCAAATAATGAAAAGAGCAATTGTTTTTCCGGGGCAGGGGTCGCAGGCCGTCGGCATGGGGAAGGATTTCGCGGAGGCGGTTCCCGAGTGCAAGGCGTTGTTCGACCAAGCCAATGAAATCCTCGGCTACGATCTTGAAAAAACCTGTTTCGAGGGACCGCAGGAAGAACTCAACAAGTCCAACAACGCGCAACTGGGCATTTTTGTTGCCAGCGCCGCCGCGTTCCGGGCGTTGGAAATCCGGCAGCCGGATCTCGAATATGACCTGCTTGCGGGCCACAGCCTGGGCGAATGGACGGCGCTTTATGTTTCGGGTGCGGTTGGCTTCGAGGATACGATCAGGATTCTCCGGGCGCGCGGCGAAGCGATGCAGGCTGCCTGCGAGGAGAACCCGGGAGCCATGCTTGCCGTGATGGGGGTCGATGGCGATGTGCTCGTGAAGGTTGCCGCCGATGCCGGGTGCCATGTGGCCAACTTTAACTCCCTGGCGCAAACGGTGCTTTCTGGAACCGCTGGATCGATCGACAAGGCCGAAGCCCTTGTGCAGGATGCCGGCGCAAAACGCGCGATCCGCCTGCCGGTGGCCGGTGCGTTCCACTCGCCGCTGATGCAGCCCGCCGCCGATAAAATGGCCGAATTCCTCGCCGGGGTTGAACTGGCCGAACCCAGGCTCCCTGTTCTTTCCAATGTGACAGCGGATGTGCATGGATCCGAGGCGATTTGCGAAAACATGGTCAAGCAAATCACCTCGTCTGTACAGTGGGTTGCCTCGATTCAAAAACTGGTGGCCGACGGCATCGAAGAGATCGTCGAATGCGGTCCGGGCAAGGTGCTGGCGGGGCTTATAAAGCGTATTGACAAGACGTGCGCAGTCCGTAACATCGGCCAAATAACCGATCTGGAAAAGGAATAGGAAATATCATGTTTGATTTGAACGACAAAGTGGCCTTGGTGACCGGCGCGGCCCGCGGATTGGGGCAGGCCATCGCGGTCAAGCTGGCCGAAGCGGGTGCCGATATCGCATTGTGCGACCTCAACGCCGAATGGCTCGAAGAAACCGCAGGCAAGGTGAAGGCCATCGGCCGGCGCGCGGAATGCTACGGCGTGAACGTGGCCGAAGGCGATAGCGTGGCCGAAGGCGTGAAGGCCATCACCAAGGATTTCGGAAAGGTCGATGTGCTCGTCAACAACGCCGGCATCACCAAGGACGGCCTGTTGATGCGCATGAGCGAGGACGATTGGGATGCGGTGCTGAACGTAAACCTTAAAGGTGCCTTCCTGTGCACCAAGGCCGTCATGCGCGGCATGATGAAGCAGCGTTCCGGAACCATTGTCAATATTGCTTCGGTCATCGGGCTGATGGGCAATGCCGGGCAGGCCAACTATGCGGCCTCCAAGGGCGGCGTGATTTCCTTCAGCAAGACCGTCGCAAAGGAACTGGCGTCGCGCAACGTCCGCTGCAACGCGGTCGCCCCGGGCTTCATCCGTACGGCCATGACCGATGCGCTGGATGAAGAGGTCCAGGGTAAAATGAAGGAGCTCATCCCGCTCAGCCGCTTTGGCGAGCCGGAAGATGTGGCCAATGTTGTACTGTTTTTGGCAAGTGATGCCTCTGCGTATGTTACAGGTCAAGTGATCTCGACATGCGGCGGAATGGTAATGTAGTGTTGTAAATGTAAACCTAGTAAAAGGAGATGGAAATCATGGCACTTGAAGATAAAGTAAAAGATATTATTGTTGAGCAACTCGGCGTCAATGCCGACCAGGTCACCTCCGAGGCTTCCTTCATCGAAGATCTTGGCGCGGATTCACTCGACACGGTTGAGTTGGTTATGGCCTTTGAAGAAGAGTTCGGCGCTGAAATCCCGGACGAAGACGCTGAAAAGCTGACCTCCGTTGGCGCGGTCAACAGCTATCTGAAGGAAAAAGGTTTCGGCGAGTAGGCTAGCCGATGGATTTTACCAATGGCCGGAACTGCTCGGATCGGGTGTTCCGGCCATTTCGGCTTTGGCAGAAGCAAGGAGCGGGTTATGGGTCGTGAAGTAGTTGTCACAGGTATAGGCGTTGTTTCACCCATTGCGAGTGAACTCGGCAGGTTCTGGGAAGGCATCAAGAATGGCCAGTCCGGTATTGACCGTGTCCAGGGCATGGATGATATCGACCAGTATCCGGTTCAGATTGGCGGGGAAATCCGCGATCTCGATGTTGAAAGGTTCCTTGAAAAAAAGGAAGCCCGCAAGATGGATCCCTTTGCCGTATGGGGCATGGCGGCGGCCATCATGGCGGTCGAGGATTCCGGCCTCGAAACCGATGCGCTCGATCTTCAGCGCGTTGGCGTTATTGCCAGTTCCGGCATCGGCGGCATGCAGTACATGCAGGACCAGGCCGCCCGGGCGATCAAGGGCGGGCCACGCCGTATTTCCCCGCAGCTCATTCCCCAGATGATCACCAATATCCTGTCCGGATACATTGCCATTAAGTATGGCTTCAAAGGACCCAATTTCTGCGTTACCAGCGCGTGTGCATCCGGTACGCACTCCGTCGGCGAAGCCATGCGCATCATCCAGTATGGCGATGCCGACGTCATGATCGCCGGCGGGGCCGAAGCCTCCATCGCCACGCTTGGCGTTGGCGGATTTGCCGCGCTGCGCGCCACCAGCCGCCGCAACGACGACCCCCAGGGCGCATCCCGTCCGTTCGATCTCGACCGCGACGGCTTCGTCATGTCCGAGGGTTCGGGCATCATTGTTCTTGAAGAAAAGGAGCATGCCCTCAAGCGCGGCGCAACCATCTACTGCGCCGCATCCGGCTATGGCCGCACCTGCGATGCCTACCATATCACCGCCCCGTCCGAAACCGCCGTCGAGGCCGGCCGCGGCATGTCGCTTGCGATTTCCGATGCCGGGCTAAACCCCGAAGATATCGACTACATCAACGCGCACGGCACCTCCACCCCCTATAACGACAAGGGCGAGACCCTCGCCGTCAAGCGCGCACTCGGCGAAGAACTGGCCTACAAGGTCGCCGTCAGTTCCACCAAGTCCATGACCGGGCACATGCTCGGCGCGGCCGGCGGCATCGAAGCAGCCATTTGTGCGCTGGCGATCCGCGATAGCGTCGCGCCGCCGACTATCAACTACACCACGCCCGATCCCGACTGCGACCTCGACTATGTCCCCAACACCGCGCGGGAAATGGAAATCAACGCCGCCCTGAGCAACTCGCTCGGCTTCGGCGGCCACAACGCCACGCTCTGCTTCACCAAGTCGAAGTAGTTTGCTGGTATTGGTTTATGGTTCACTTCCCGCTTTCCTTCGCTTTGCTCTGGTGAAGCGTGTGCTACACCATAGCTTGCGGGATTCGTGTGTAGGAACGCTTCACCCCGCAGGGCATACGCGTCAACCTAAGAGGGTTGGTCTTCGAAAACATGCGAAATTCCGAAAGGAAGCGGGCTTCCCAATCCAGATGTAGCGCGGGCTTCCATTCCGATGGAGCCCGCATTGCTTGAAAATGGACATTCTTGCGAAAAGCGCGCTTCACGTGACCACGTTGGCACGCCACGTGAGCCGCGTTTGGACACGGCAACGTGGCCTGTACGCGGTGGAACGTGACTCACGTGGCCCGCAGACGGGAAGCACGCGCTACACCGACTTGTGGGTTTGTATATGGTTTACAAAATAGCTTAGGTTGACGCGCATGCCCGCAGGGGTCATGAAGCAACGCGATTGATAATTGGCGGAGCCAATAACGAGCAGCGTGAGAGATTCAAGCGTTGTCCTGTTGCGGAGCGTTTTTCCCCTTGCGGTGAAAACCCCGAAACGCAGATATCCCCATGAATATTGGCCCGGTAGCCCACCAGTGCATAAATCTTGATTTTTCAGTTTGCGGGG
>JBDLHZ010000034.1:0-13238 GCA_039715135.1 Verrucomicrobiota bacterium | reverse complement strand
AGGAACTTGCCTTGGTCGGCGTAGCGTTCGGTAATGTTGTTGATGGCTTCGATGCCGGAGTGGTCGTAGACGCGGGCGTTTTCAAAGTCGACCACGACATCCTGTGGATCATTGCGCGGATCGAACAGATCCTTAAAGGACTGCGCGGAGCCGAAGAAGAGCGCGCTTTCGAGGTGGTAGACCTTGGTGCCATGCTCGTCGGTCTTAATGATGGCGTGGATCTTTTTGCCGTGCTCCCAGGCAAAGGCCAGCGCGGAAACAATGATGCCGACCAGTACTGCAATGGCGAGGTCTTCGAGTACGGTGATGGCCGAAACGAGGACAATGATAAAGGCATCCATTTTAGGGATGTTGCGAATGATCCGGAAGCTCGACCACTCGAAGGTGCCAATCACCACCATGAACATTACGCCAACGAGCGCGGCCAGCGGGATCATTTCCACCAACGGCGCGGCAAACAACAAGGCGGCCAGCAGGAACAATGCGGCGGAAATCCCCGAGCTGCGGCCTCGGCCACCGCCGCGGATATTGATCATGCTCTGGCCGATCATGGCGCAACCGCCCATGCCGCCGAAGAAACCGTTGACGAGGTTGGCCAACCCCTGCCCGACCGACTCCTTGTTGCCGCGCCCGCGCGTCTCGGTTATTTCGTCAACGAGCGTCAGGGTCATCAACGACTCAATCAGCCCGACGGCGGCGGCCAGCACGGAGTATGGCAGGATCAGCTTGATGCTTTCCCAGTTGAACGGCACATGCGGTATTCCAAAGCTCGGGAGCGACGCGGCAATGGTGGTTTTGGTTGGATCCATATCCTTCACAAAGTCGAGCACGGTGCGGGAATGGTGGATGCCGGAGCGGTCGAGAAGAAATGAAACGACGGTAACGGCGACAATGGCCGCCAGCGTGGCGGGCACGGCTTTGGTGAGTTTTGGAAGGAATGCGCTGATGGCCATGGTAGCGGCAATCATACCCAACATGATCAGTAGCGGAGTTGCCGCCAAAAGATGCTGTTCATCGCCGTGACCGACATAGAACTGTTCGAACTGTGCCTTGAAAATAATAATGGCAAGGCCGTTCACAAAACCGAGCATGACCGGGTGCGGCACAAGGCGAATAAACTTGCCCAGCTTCAACAGGCCGAAAACCATCTGCAATACACCCATCAGGATAACCGCGGCAAAGAGATAGCCGACCGCGGCCTCTGCGCCAACGGCGGCGGTTTGCTGAATCACCAGTGGCGCAAAGATTACCGCCACCGCACCGGTCGCGCCGGAAATCATGCCGGGTCGACCGCCAAAAATGGCGGTGATTAGTCCCATCATAAAGGCGGCGTAGAGTCCAATGACGGGATCAACGTGCGCCACAAACGAAAATGCCACGGCTTCCGGAATCAGTGCCAGCGCAACCGTCAAGCCAGACAGGATGTCGTTCTTCAAATTGCGCGGTCGTTCAATCTTCAGCTTAAACAGCTTGTTGGTCTTAATCATCTATATTCCCGGTTAAGCGGCATCTCGGTTTTTGGTTGTCAGCCACCCTGCTTGGGTGAAAGGTGGCGCACTATCCCAGAACCATTATCGATTGCGAGTCCTTTTGATCTTTATTCCCACACGGAGATGCAAAGCCACGAAGAGCTATTCCTCTGTGGCTCCGTGACTTTGTGTGGGATATTCTTTTAGAAAAAACCCAATGAAAGGAAGCGGGCGTGTCGCACCGCAGCAGTTTGCGAAGGTGGATGCCGTTGACATTGACAGAGCGGTTGGATAAGAATGTAATTCTTATTTAAACATCGATCCGTCGACGAAGGAGAAAAACAGCATGGCCACAAAAAAAGAGACCCCCGCAGACAGTTCTTCCGCCCTGAGCGCCGTAGTGGCGCAGATCCAAAAACAGTATGGCGAGGGGGCGATCGTCAAGCTGGGCGATGCCGCAGCCAACACCAAGATTGAATCCATTTCCACCGGCGCACTAACCCTCGATATCGCACTCGGTATCGGCGGACTGCCCCGCGGCCGCATCATCGAAATCTACGGCCCGGAATCGTCCGGAAAAACAACGCTGGTCTCCCATGTCATCGCCAACGCGCAGAAGGCGGGCGGAGCTGCGGCCTTCATCGATACCGAACACGCGCTCGACCCATCCTATGCCAAAAAGATCGGTGTTGACATCGACAACCTGCTCGTCTCCCAGCCGGACTCCGGCGAGGAGGCACTGAACATTTGCGAAGCGTTGGTGAAAAGCAATTCACTCGATGTGGTTGTCGTCGACTCCGTCGCCGCGCTTGCGCCGCGCGCCGAGCTTGACGGCGAGATGGGACAGTCGCACGTCGGCCTTCAGGCCCGCCTGATGTCGCAGGCACTTCGCAAGCTAACCGCCGCAATCAACCGTTCGCGCACCACCTGCATCTTTACCAACCAGATCCGAGAAAAGGTTGGCGTCATGTTTGGCAGCCCGGAAACCACGCCCGGTGGCCGCGCGCTCAAATTCTACTCCTCCGTCCGCCTCGACATTCGCCGCATCGGCCAGCTCAAGGATTCCGCCGGCGTTGTCTTTGGAAACCGCACCCGCGTCAAGGTCGTCAAGAACAAGGTCGCCCCGCCCTTCACGCAGGCCGAGTTCGACATCCTCTATGCCGAAGGCATCTCCTACACCGGTTCCGTCATCGATTGCGCCATCGACGCCGGCATCATCGACAAGAAAGGCTCGTGGCTCTCGATGGACGGAACCCAGCTCGGCCAAGGCCGCGACTCCGCCGTCCGCGCCCTCAAGGAGGACAAGGAACTCTGCGACTCCGTCATCGACCGCATCCACAAGGCTCGTGAAGAAGCCGCAAAATGATGGAATAATAGAAGGACTGGTATCTTTCACCGTGGTTTCTTGATGCTTTTGCGCAGGGTCTTGAGCTGTCCGACAAGTGCAGAAGCCTGCATGGAGTAGCTCTCGAGAACCACCGGGTCGTCCGTCACCACCTCGGCCTTGGCAATGCCCTCGATACGCTTCTCGATCATCCCGGAATACCGGCTGCTGTGGCGGTGGTATCCGTTGGCGCATAGAAAGAGTTTGCGGGCAATGCCGTTGAAGGGTACTTTCGGCCACAACTACCCTTGGAGACCCGCATGAAACAAACCGTCCGTTTTCTACTGACCACCACCATCGCCTTCCTGTGCGCCCTGCCCCTCGGCGCCAAGGAGTTCTTGAACTTGGAAACCCTTGCCGGGATGTCGGCCGCGGCGACGGCTGAAAAGTATCCCGACTCCGACTATGTCCTGGTCGATGACTTCATCCAGATGGAATACCAGCCCGCCGGCACCTCGGAGACATGGGACGACACCGCCGTAAAAATCCTGACCGAAAAGGGCAAGCGCGCCAACCGGACGCTTTCGCTCGGCTTCAACATTTCCTACGGCACGAACCGTTTCACCAAGGTACAGGTCATCAAGCCGGACGGCACCGTCAACGAGGTGGACATTGCCGCGCAGAGCAAAGTAATGGTGGATCCCGGCCAGATGAAATCGAATATCTACAACCCCAATTCCAAGGTGCTGAAGCTCTCCGTGCCGGGACTGGAGATTGGTGACACGCTGCGCTACATCGCCCACCGCGTAAAGACCAAGACGGTCGTGCCGGACACGTGGAGCGACTACCAGGTCTTTGAACACACCAGCCCCATCGAGCGCACGACCTACCAGGTGATTGCCCCGAAGGCACTACCGCTTGCAAAAATCGCGCTCAAGGCCGAAATTCCCGGCACTATTGCCTTCAACGAATCAACCAGCGAGGAAAGCGACCAGATTGTCTACACCTGGGAAGTGAAGGATGTGCCGCGCATGTTCGACGAACCCAACATGCCCGCGCGCTACACGGTTGTCCAGCGTCTGCTCGTCAGCACCATAGAGACATGGGAAGACCTCTCCAGATGGTATTGGGAGCTATGCCTGCCGCGCCTGAAAGCCACCACGCCGGAGATGGAGGCCAAGGCAAACGAATTGGTTGAGGGCTGCACCAACACGCTCGAAAAGATCGAAGCCATCTTCAACTTTGTTTCGCAGGATATTCGCTACATGGGCATCACCACTGAAGAGGAGGCACCGGGCTACGAGCCGCACGACGTCAGCATCACCTTCGAAAACCGCTATGGCGTCTGCCGCGACAAAGCCGCCCTGCTCGCCGCCATGCTGCGCATCGTAGACGTCGAGGCATTCCCCGTCATCATCATGGCCGGCCCGAAAAAGGATGAAGAGGTTCCTCAGCCATTCTTCAACCACGCTGTCACCGCCGCCCTTGGCGACAATGGCGAATACATTCTGATGGACTCCACCGACGAAAACACCAAGGATATCTTTCCGTCCTATCTCCAAAACATGAGCTACCTCGTCGCCCGCCCGGAAGGCGAGACCCTGCTCACCTCCCCCATCATCCCGGCAACGGAGAACCTGTTGAAAATATCCTCCACCGGATTGCTCAATGAAACCGGGACACTGACCGCGCAAAGCACGCTTGTGTTCGAGGGCATCAACGACACCGTCTACCGCGGCCATTTCTCGAAAATCAAGCCCGAGGAGCGAAAGCGCTTCTTCGAGGGGAACCTCAAGAAATCGATGCCGACCGCCGAGCTCCAAACCCTGGAAATCCTGCCCGAGGAATTGCGCGACACCACCGAGCCGCTCACCATCAAACTGACCTACACCGCCGAAAACCTGCTGATCGAAGGCGACGACAACAAGATGCTCAACCTGCCCCGGCTGGGAGGCTCGCTCGGCTACGCCAACTTCCTGATCGGCCAAACCGGGCTGGCGAAGCGCAAGTATCCCCTCTACACCCGCATGACCGCCGGCATCCGCGAAACGCTTGAACTTGAAATCCCTGAAAACAGCGGAACACTCAACATTCCCGGCTACGAGACCATTGATTCCGGGCAGATCACCTGGAGCATGCAGGTTGCGCAGCGCGGCGCAACGCTGGCCGCCACCAACAACTTTCTAATGAACACCGTTGAATTCAGTCCGGAGGAATATCTCGCGCTCAAGCAAAACCTAAAGGACATCGAATACAACCTGCGTAAAAAACTCATCCTCGAAGCCCCGATCCCCGAAAAAGATGCGGAATCCGATGTGCGCATCCTTGAAAAAACAAAAACCATCGTTCTGGACGATTCCAGCCACTGGAAGGAAACCACCCGCACGAAGGTTGAAATCCTGACCTATGCCGGCACCAAGAAGAATTCCGAGATCAAGGTTGGCTACAATCCCGCATGGCAAAAAATCGAGCTGACCCAGGCGACCGTCACCCAGCCCGACGGAACCGTAAAGGAGATCAGCGAAGAGGAGATCAATGTGATGGATGCCAGATGGGTCGCCTCCGCCCCGCGCTACCCCGCCGCAAAGATCCTCGTCGCCAACCTGCCCGGCGTCGAGGTTGGCAGCATCCTCGAATACGAGGTCGTCTCCACCGTCGACGGCAAGCCGTTCTTCTCCACCATCCAGACGTTCAACGGGCACGAGCCGATCGACCAGAAAACCTTCACGCTTACCGCACCGGGATCATTGACTCTGAACATTCGCAATACCGGCATCGACGAAACCCAAACCACAAACAACGGAGCCATCAGCCACACTTGGCAGGCGGAAAACCAACCTCCCGTGAAAAAGGAGGAAAACCTGCCCGCATGGTGGACCTTCAACCCCGCCGTATTCATTTCTTCCGGCAATTGGGAAACCTATGGCAATGAAGTCCGCAGCCATCTGCTCGCCGCCACCGAAGACCAAGCCGAGGCCGAGGCACTGGCCAAACAGCTGATCGATGGACTCCGCGATAAAACCAAAAAAACCATTGCCCTGCGCGACTGGGTGGCCAAGAACCTCCGCCCCGCCGGACCATCGCTGACCTACCTTCCGCTATCCGCCATCACGCCCGCCGACCAGACCTTGCAGGAGCGCTACGGCAACAACGCCGACCGTATGGTTGTGCTCTACACCCTGCTCAAGGGCGCAAAACTAAAACCTGAATTCGTGCTTTCCGGCGGTTTGTCGCTCATTCCCGAAGCCACCGAACCCCTGCTCTCCATTCCATCGCGCGGAGCATTCAGTTCCGTGCTGATCAAAATGGAGATTGACGGCGAAACCATCTATCTCGCCGGTGCATCGCAATATGCCGAACTGGGCACCTCCACCTACCACCGCCGCCCGGTGCTCGATCTGGTCAGCGGCGAGACCGGCGAAATCGCAGTGGCCCATGGCAAGGAAAACCGGAGCCATGGCATGATTGAAATGAGCATCGCCGCCGACGGCGAGACCGGCATCACCACATCCACCGTAAAGCAAGGCACCGCCTTCGAGGGCTTCCACAGGAAGTATGCCGAAATCACGCCCGAAAAACGGCGGCGGCACTATCTTGAAATGGTGGCCGGGATTTCCCAATCCGCCAAGGCGGCTTCGGAACTGGCCACCGACTACGACACCTATCCCGGCAAGTTGGAATATTCCGTTTCGGCCGATCACTACGCCGTGTCGGACGGCGACTACCTCTATTTCACCGTGCCCGGCGGGCTCGGCGGCTTGCTGAAATACCGCTCCAGTGAACGCACCCTGCCGCTCGCATGGAACAACCATGTCGACTCCATCACCGAATGCAACATCGTGCTGCCCGACGGCTACGAACCGGCCATTCTGCCACGGGATTTTTCATGGCAGGCACCCAATGGCGCCGGCATGGTCGAAGTGGCGGTGGAATACAGCCCGCGCGCCAACGCCATCCGTATCGTGCAAATGGCCGACCTCCGGCCCACGCTCATCCCGGCCAGCGAATTCCCGGATATCCTCAAGGCCGGCCGCCGCCTCGCCCATCCCGACATGCGCACCATCCTGCTGAAGAAGAAACAGTAATCCGCTTGGTTAAAAGACAACATTCAATTAAAAAACACGACATGGTTGTGACGACGGACAGGCTGGTTCATGCACAACGGATACTGGAACAGTACCCGTCGATTCTTGCAGCCTATCTCCATGGATCCACCGCCAAGGGAACTGCGCGCCCGGATAGCGATGTCGATATCGCCGTGCTGCCAAAAACCGGTGAACACATCCCTCTAAAAACCCGACTGGAGTGTGCGGGCGACCTGGAATCCGTTCTTGGCTGCCCCGTCGATATCGGCGAACTCTCAACCCGCAACCTTGTCTATGCCAAGGAAGTCATCGCGGCCGGTCAAGAGATATTTACCGCCAACCGCTTTGAATCCGAACGGTTCATGGCAACCTGCCTGGCCATGTACTCCGAACTGCAACAGCAACGCAAAGAGGTTCTCGATGCCTACATTTCCTGACGATATCCTGCTCAACAAAGCCGCCATTATCGAACGCTGCATCCGCCGCATCAAAGAAGAATATGCAGTTGCGCCGCAACTAGACAACCCGACCCATGCCGATGCACTAACACTGAATATCGAGCGGGCCTGCCAAGCCGCAATCGACATGGCCATGCACCTGGTGGCCAAGCAACATCTAGGCATACCGCAAAGCAGTGCCGAAGCCTTTGATCTGCTCGACAAAGCCTCGTTGATCACCGCCAGCCTGTGCAAGTCGCTTCGCGCCATGACCGGCTTCCGGAATGTCGCCATCCATGAATACCAGGAATTAGACACCGACATCCTGCATTATATCGCGCGCGAGGGATTTCAGGACTTTATCCGCTTCTGCGCTGCACTCGGTCTAAAAATCGACGGTTGACCGGCAGTGAAGCGCCACACCGCTTTTGCGTGTCCAGAGCCGGTGCGGAAGAAAAGCGGTGTCGCCTTTCAGTTGCCACCGCACTCCAAAACTTTTCCGCACTCCAAACTTTACAATGCTGCGCCGCATTGCTTGCAGTAGGCGGCGTCGGCGTCGTGCACGGTGTGGCCGCAGGCGTTGCACTTGCGGCTGCTTTTTCCCCGGGCGGCGGAAAGGCCAAGCTCGGCGGTAATGATGCCGGTGGGCACGGCGATGATGCTGTAGCCAATGATCATGATGCAGGCCGCCAACGCCTGCCCAATATTGGTTTGCGGGGAAATGTCGCCATAGCCGACCGTGGTCAACGTAACGATCGCCCAGTAGACCGAGCGCGGAATGCTGGTAAAGCCGTTGGCCTCGCCCTCGATGACATACATCAATGAACCGAGAACCACCACGATGGTCAGGACGGCGATCACGAAGATGCCGATCTTGCGGCGGCTGGCGACGAGCGCATTCAGCAGCAGGTCGGCCTCGCCGACATATTGCGCCATCTTTAGCACGCGGAAAATGCGCAACATCCGCAAGACCTTGATGACATCGAGAAAACGGGTGCTGGGAATGAAAAGGCCGATGTAGAACGGCAGCACTGCCAGCAAGTCGACCGTTCCGAAAAAACTACGGGCATAGCGTACTGGATGGCGGGCACAGTAGAGGCGCAGGATATATTCGATGGTGAACAAAACAGTAAACGCGGCATTCAAAGACAGCAACAACGCACCGTGGGAGGCGCGGATGGAGTGGACGCTGTTGAGCATCGTTAGGCCAACGCTAACCATGATCGCAACGAAGAGCAAAACATCGAACAGTTTTCCGCCCGGGGTATCGGCCTCGAAAATAATTTCGTAGAGACGGTTCTTTAGGTTGGTCGATTTCATTTAAGTTCCCGCTTTCACTTCACTCATGGTATTCGCATCCGGCTGGGGTGATTTCCAAATGATGGACAGGATAGTCCAGTTCCTTCAAGTCCGCATAGCCAATTCCGACAGCGCAGTCGCCCATGCCCGACCCTGAAATCTTGGCGCCGAATATTTCGGGCTCGGCTTGCAGGGCGGCAACGATTTCCTGCAACTCCGGGGTATTCACCCCCATCTCGTCCATCAGTTGGTGGTTGCGATCCAGGATCTTCCCAAAGGCAGGAAAGTCGTGGTTCCGGAGGCAGGAAACGGCTTCCCCGACACCGCTGTCGATTTCGGAATAGATGCGTGCATATTTTTCAGGATTCTTGGCGCAAAGCTGCTCCACCTTGAGGATCACTTCCGGCGTCGGGGTCTTGTAGCCGCAGTAGACGGCGGTGAGCGGGACGGAAATGTCCAGTGGCTGGAACTCTGGACTGGTGGTGTAGCCCACAATGCCGCCAAACATGCTGGCCGCCAAATCGGCTCCCGACCCCCTCCCCTGCACAGCATGGACGGTTTCCAAGGATTGGGAGAATAGTTCTTGGTTTATTGGTGCTTCGTTCTTGATCCAGTGCATCAACGCAGCATGTGTTGCAACCGTCACGGCAGCAGAGGAACCAAAGCCAATGTCCGCCGAAAATTCGGAATCAATCTTCAGCTCGAAACCACCTTGAATATGCGGGGCTTGTTGCCGGATGGCTTGGAGTACAAAACGGAATGATGGATGGTCGACCAGATCTCCCAACGGCGACTGGTAGTTTCCGAGGTCGGAAACAATTTTCACTGTATTATCCAAGGAGGGGAAAAGCCGAATGGTGATCCGCCGGTTGATCGCGCAAACGAGCGCACGGTGGCCGTGCAAGACGGCATGCTCGCCGAGCAGCATCAGGCTGCCGGGCGCAGAAACGGTGATGGTGGCATCTGTATCAGGATTCACGAGGTTTCGGGCGGTATTCCGCCTGCGATTCGGCAATGATTCGTTTCGATTCATTCAGGCCGCTAGTCCATACATAGGAGCGCATTTCACGAATCTCATCCTTCATTTCGTGCATTTGCTCCTGAACTTGATCAAACCTTTTGTCCACTTCCCCGAAACGTCTGTCCATGTCATCAAACCGCTTGTCGATGTCATCGAAGTGCTGGTCCACTAGACCCAACCGTCCATTGATCACCTTCAGATCGGCATCAACGGATGCGAACCGCTCTCGTGTTTCAAGTTTGAAATCGACAAGGTCGGTCTTGAGTCCAGCCAATCCCTCCTTAAGCCCGGAAATTTCCGGCAAAAGGATTTGCTTGATGGATTCGATGATTTCGGCCGAAACGCTCATATTCTTTTCTTTTTCGAGAAAGGTACACAAAAAGCCCCCCCCCGCAAGCTCTAAACCATGCGCGTTCCGAGGGGATCGCCACGGACAGGCGAAACAGTGTAGCCATGTTTTTCGCAAAGTTCGGTTGGAGGGGGATCCGAAAAAACGAGCACAATGCCTCCGTTGTCTCCGGCAATGGAGCCCGCGCCACACACCTTGGCGGAGCCACCCCATGCTTCGATATCGGCAATAAACCGCCGGACCTTTTCAGGCACAACGCCGATGGCGGAGAGCAGGCGGTTGTTTTCGCGCACCAGCCAGCGGATCTTTTGCACGTCGTTGGCGCGAATGGCATCCTCGAAGGCGGTGGTTACCGCCTCGAATTCGCTCCAGATCTCGCTGTTGCGGAAGTTGCGCTCGACTTCCATGACGCATTCGCCGGTGGTCGATTCGGGTATGCCGGTCTGGACCATGTACATTTTCATCCTCGGCAGCGAAACCGAACGCGCCTCCCCCTGCTGGAAGCAGGCGCAGCCGCCGTGGAGCGAGATATAGGAATCCACCCCGCTCGGCTTGCCGTGCTGCATTTTTTCGGCTTCGAGGCTGTACTCGTAGTACCAGTCGGGCTTGAAGTCGACGCGCAGGTAGTGCCCCATGGCGCGGATCTCGCTCAGCACCGTGGCTGCGGAGGAACCCATGCCGCACCCCACCGGAATGCTGGAGCGCAACTTGAGGCAAATACCGGAGTCGATATGGCGGTGCAGGCCGTCGAGAGTGTGAACAAAAGCAAAACGAAAAAGGTCGGCCGGCATGGCAAGCACATCGCGGATACCGATTTCACCGCGAAGAAACTCACGGTACTTTTTGTCGACGCGCCGTTTGAGGTCGCCCAGCGCCATGAGCGTGTGCGACCCGCTACCCTCGCCGCCGGGCAGGTCGAAGGTTATTTCGTTTCCGGCCTGCGGGGTCAGTTCAAACACTGCGCTACGGTCGATCGCCATGGCAATGGCGGGCTTGCCGTAGACCACGGCATGCTCGCCACTAAGAATCAGTTTTCCTGGAGCCACTGCCTTCATAACCTAACCCACCAACGATTCGTATTCGCGCTTGTGCTGGCTGATGCCCGAAAACCGGAACGGCCCGGTCTTGTATTGCGGAAAAACATATTCCCCGCCATCGGTCGGCACGCCGTAATGGAATATGTCTTCGTATTGTTGATACGTTAATTCGGTGCGATTTTCCAGCAAATTCCGATGTTGATCCGCATAGAGGAACTCGCGGTAGCCGGGCTGCACCACCCCGCTGAAGAATTCGCCGACACATCCGGAGCCGTAGCTATACAAGCCGACACGCTTGCCGCCCAGATCCTCTTCGGCGGTGTCGAGCAACGCGGCAAGGCCGGCATACGTGGACCCCGCATAGCAATTGCCGACGACCCGGCTATAACGAAGCGACTCGTCCAGCAAGGCCTGCAACGTGTCCTTGTCGACATCGACCTTGAATTTGCGGCAAAGCTTTTGGTGCGCCTTTTCAGCCATTTTGGTGAATGGGATGTGGTAGCAGAAACGGTCGAAGTCGGCCAATGTCCGCCCGGACAACTCGGCATATTGCTTCCACGATTCGATCAGCGCGTGAATGTAGACCATCGTGGAGTATTTTCCATCGACCAGCGCCTCGGAGCGGTAGTTTGGCCGCCAGAAATCCATCACATCCTCGGTATAGTAGCCGCACTCCGGATCGATGGCCATCAGCCGCGGGTCGGCAGACACCAGCATGGCAACCGCGCCGCAACCCTGCGTGGCCTCGCCGGGGCTGCCGATCTCATAGCGGGCAATATCGGAAGCGATCACCAGTGCCTTCCTGGAAGGATTCCTGGCCACAAAACCAATGGCCAGTTGCAGCCCGGCCGTGGCACTGTAGCAGGCCTGCTTGAGTTCGACCGTTCGGCAGCGGCTATTCATTTCCAGTAGGCCGTGCACATAGATTCCGGCCGCTTTCGAGTAGTCGATTCCGCTTTCGGTGGCGAAGAGCAACAATTCCACATCGTCCAGTTCGCCATCCTGCATCAACGGGTATGCCGCACTGGCCGCAAGCGTCACCACGTCCTCGTCGGGAGGCGGTATGCCCATTTTTTCCTGGCCTATGCCGAGATAGTACTTGTCGGAATCGACCGAGCGCGCATCGGCGAGGGTCTTGAGATCCACGAAATAGTTCGACGTGTAGAAACTGATCCGATCAATGCCAATATTCATCAAGAATGAGTTCCTCGTTGCCTTTAATGTCCTCGACCGTTCCCATCCCCAGCAGAAACATTGCGATGGTAAACTCCCTCTTAAAGCGCCGGATCATCTCGCGTACTGCTTCGGCCGACTCGCGCGCCGGGTTGAGGAATGGACGCGCCACGCCACAAAGCGATGCACCGAGGATCATGCTCTTGGCCATGTCGATCCCGCTTCTGATTCCACCCGATGCAATCATTTTCACCTCTCGTCGATAGGGCTTCATCAACCGCAACGCCACCGGCGTCGGAATGCCCCAATCGCTAAACAGCTCGCCCAGTTCCGGCTCATCGCTTCGGCGGCTTTCGACCCTGCTCCACGATGTTCCTCCACTGCCGGCGACATCGATGTATTTGATGCCGGCAGCCAGTAAATGTTCAATATCCTTCGTGGAGATTCCAGCCCCCACCTCCTTGATGACCACCGGTTTCTTCAAGGTTTGCACAATCACTGCGATCTTGCTTCGGAGATTGGAAAAATCGGTGTCGCCTTCCGGCTGCACGGCCTCCTGCAAAGGATTCAAGTGGAGATAGAGGCCATCCGCCTCGAGAACATCGACGACCGCCTCGCAATCGGCGAAGCCCATGTCGTAGTTCAACTGGACCGCACCGAGATTGCCCAGCAACAACGCATTCGGCGCATGCTTCCGCAGTTCAAAGCTTTCCCGCGCCGCATCGTCCGACCTCAGAATCCGTTGCGACCCAACCGCCAGGGCAACACCCTCGGCCTCGGCAGCGATGGCTAGGTTGCGGTTGATCTTCGCCAGTTCCTCGTCCGCCCCGCCCGTCATCGACGAGATCAGCAACGGGAACGACAGCGCCTTGCCCATAAACCTGGCCGAGGGATCGACCTCGGCAAGATTCAACTCCGGCAGGGCGCGGTGGGAGAGGTGGATGCGGTCGAAATAATATTGCCGCCGATCAACCTCGCCGCCTTCCGACACAATCTGGATATGGTCAAGTTTCCGTTGGTTTATCGAATTCATAACGGGCGGGA